>JAZGDX010000259.1:0-5200 GCA_036478305.1 Bacteroidota bacterium | reverse complement strand
CACCTTGACCCGCCATCGGCTAAGCTACCCCGAAGTGTTCGGGGCTCTGCCCGCCGTTGACGTCGGCTGTTTGTTTTCTGTGGCACTGTCCGTTTCCGCCGGTTATCGCCGACGGAACCCCTGCTTTTGCGGGGTGCTGAGCCCTGCGGAGTTCGGACTTTCCTCCCCCTGACTAGATCAGGGAGCGATTGCCTGACTTACCCTGGATGATGTGTATCGATGATATCGTTCTCTATGGACCTAGACTCGAAGTCTGATTCTCGTATCGATCCCGTAGTTTGCGAGCATGTCGGCATCGAGATTCTGCCCTCGTGAAATGTGGCAAACCTCGACCTTGGCGGGTACCGTCTGCATCAATTGCACGGCCCGTCGAAACAACGTCCTCAAATTAGCATCCTTAACCTTATATGAACCGGCCACTTGGTTTACAAGCAGTTCACTATCGGAGTACACTATGACCTGCTCAATCCTTGTTTCTGCGTGTTTTCGTTCGTCGAGAAGCGATTTGATTTTCTTGAGACAAGTGATCAGTGCGTTGTACTCTGCTTCGTTGTTGGTGCACTTCCCGAGATAGCCGCTTCCGGAGAAAAGCGTGTTGCCCTTGCCATCGCGGAGAACTATGCCGATTCCGCTCTCGCCCGGGTTCCCGCGAGAGGCACCGTCGATGTGAGCATAAAGGGTATGCACTGGCCGCTGCTTTTTCGTCATACGAGGTTCGTGCTCGTATGAACAATCTCATCTGAGACGAGGATGCGGCCGCAGTGTTCGCACGTGAAAATTCTGTTGTTTCTACGCAGTTCGAGGATGCGCTGGGCGGTTACAAAATTATAACAGCCTCCGCAGGCGTTCCGTTTCACCGACACCACCGCTGTTCCGTCTTTTGCCTTGCGGATTCGTTCGTACATGGCGAGATCGTTGCGCTCCAGCCGGGTCACGATTTTCTCACGTTCGTGGTTGAGTTCCAGTTCCTCTTCTTCGTTGGCCTTGGAGACTTCATCGAGTTCGCGTTGGCGATCTCGAAGCGCTTCTCGAACCTCGTCCAACGTTCCCTGGAGCGATTCCATCTTTTCTCTGGCGAGGCGAGACGTATCGGCCAATATGTCCATCTCTCTATCCAATTTGACGATGGTCCTCTCTGCACCATCGATTTCCCTCGTGAGCGCGTCATACTGTTTGTTCGTGCGGACCTGGAACTGTTGGACTTTATAGCGCTCCACCTTTTCTCGAAGCGTGGCAACATCGACATCGTACTTGTCACGCTGGATCTTAGACGATTTGATTGTATTTTCCTGCTCTTTGACTTGAGATTCGAGCGCCGCAATTTTTTCCTCAAGATCCTTAACGGCAGAGGGTAAATCGCCCTTGAGTTCCTCCAGCTCATCGAGCTTCAGGTCGACCTTCTGGAGCGCATACAGTTTTCGCAGTCGATTCTGCAGGTTATCCTCCTTGCCTTTATTCTAGAAATATCGAATTGGGCTTCTCTGTTGCTTGGTTGTGAGAATACTCAATCGCTTTCCACGCTCTTGCATTGCCGCGTTGAGTCTGGCGGCTATTTGAGGAAGAACAACATGCTCGGTTTCGTAGTGACCTGCATCGACGAGAGCGATCGCTCCCACCGCTTCTTGGAACGTATGGTACTTCACATCCGCCGTCACGAAAACGTCCGCCTTCTGCTGAACAGCAGCAGCGAGCAATTCCGAGCCACTTCCTCCACACACTGCCACACGCCTGACTCGTTGTCTCGGATCGCCAGTGTATCGGATACTCTTGGATGATAGGCGCTTCCGAACCTGCGAGAGAAATTCTCCGAACCGCATCTTCCGAGACAGATCCCCGACTGCGCCCGCCCCGTAGTTCGGATCCTCGTTCGCGAGCGAATACACATCATACGCCACCTCTTCGTAGGGGTGGCTCTCCTTCATCGCACGCACTGTCTGTTGAAGAGCCCACTGAGGGACGATCATTTCGAGCCGTACCTCCTGAATTCTCTCGTACTTGCCCGCAATCCCGTAGAAGGGTCTCGCTCCTGCCGTCCCGCGATACGTGCCAGTTCCCGCGGTCCGGAATGAGCAGTGGTCATAGTTGCCGATGACCCCGGCTCCTGCTCTTGCCATTGCGCTCGCTACCGCCTCCACCTTATCCGGGGGCACAAAGACTGCGACCTTTTTCAAAGAACCTGAAATCCCGGAGAGAAACCTGATTTCTCTTAATCCCAATGAGTGGGCAAGCGCAAAGCTGACGCCATCCTGCGTGAAGTCGAGGTTTGTATGGGCCGAGTACAGAGCAATTCCGTTTTGAATCAGCCCGGTTACTAATGATCCAGCTTGGTCCGAATTCGTGACTGACCGCAACGGTCTGAAGATCAACGGGTGATGAGTGATAATGAGATCGACCCTTTTCTGAACTGCCTCCCGCAGTACGGAATCGGAGATATCGAGTGATAAAAGGATTCGTCTCACTCGCTTCGAAGAGGATCCCACCTGAAGCCCGACGTTGTCCCGCTCCCAAGCAACTTGCTTCGGGGCCCAGGCTTCGAGGATCTCTTCGATGTCGCGGACTGTCATTCAGAGGGACAAGTTCTCACAAAAAAAATGTCCCGTTCTTTGGACGGGACACTTTGAGCTCTTTTCTTAGTGTCGGGTGTGTTGAAGGCAGTTTCCCTGCCATTCCGTGGTAGCCTGAGACGGTATTCACCATGTCAAGATCGGTACTGCTCTGAACGATCGGACCGGCGGAGACCTGCCGGTTCAGGACCAAAATGCATGTTAATATACCGCTTTCGAATTTCAAATGCAAGCGCTCACACGACAGCGGTATATTGACCGGCATGTTCGCCTCCTACGTCTACTACATATTGCGGAAAAAATCTGTGGACATGCTCGATCCGAGCGGTGTCGGTGATTATCTCGAAACATTGGCCCGAGGCCGTCCCGAAAAAAACCTGCATCGAGACCGCAAAAAGATTTTCGGACTACCTGAGAAGTGCGACATCGTGTGGCCCTTGCCTGGAAAGACCCCTCATGCAGTTTGCGGCGGGAGGTATCCGCCTAACCGGAGTGACCCATATAGCTCTCCACGGAGGGGAGAGGAAAGGTTTTCGAAGATTCCGCTCCGTCGATGAAGCTGTGGGTTTGCGATACGAAGCATCCTTTTTCTGAACGGATCCCTACGGGACGGGTGAGAGTTCAGCCAACGCTGAGGACAGGAGAAATTTCGATTCAACCGTGTACCTTAGTGCAGGGAGGAAGTAGCTATGCGTCTTCTGAATCGCCTCGGAGAATTTCAAATTGACTCCGTGCCATTTCTCTGCACCGCTGGTCTCAGTCAGGAGAACATCAAGAACCGTAATGTGACGGCAGCCGAAGCGTCGCAGCTTATCGGGACGAACGATACTCTCGTCATTTTCGATGTGCAAACGGAAGAAGAGTTCAACAGAGAGCTGGGTCATCTTCCGAAAGCTGTCCTCATTCCGATTCAGGAATTCAAAGTAGGACTTGAAGAGTTCAACGCCCACAGGACGAGCGATACCTCGGTGTACCATCGGAGTGGTCGCGGCAGTGCGCTAGTGTGCAAGCTTATCTCGGCTATGGGCTTCAACGTTCACAGCTTGCGTGGTGGAATATTGAGGTGGAGAAAGGTACAGGAGGAGCTTGAGCATTATCCTGTTGAACCTACGCTCGAAGGAAATGTGCAGCCGCTGAGCAATCGGGAGATTCAGAGGAAGGGGATTCGGCCTCGAAACATCTTTCATTGGGTAGTAAGGGTCAACTGACAGGGTCGACTGAGGACGCCTTCCCAACACGTTAGTGTTGGTTGGAGTGGTCAAGTCCCTTTCGAGGCTTCGGGCGTATTTCGACCCATGGAAAATTGCTCCAAGCCCTCGAACTGAATATCGCGAAGTTTGGTGATTTCGTTCTCCATTTCCTGGATGTGCTTATCAATGTTCACCAGGCGCTTCTTGTCTTCACTCGATGTAACCTGACGTGACAAGATATCCACGCTGATCTTAATCGCTGCGAGGGGATTGTTGAATTCGTGGCAGACACTCACCACCAGCTCCCGAACGGCTTCAGCGCGCTTCTGTGTCATCAGCTTATGTTTTTCGACCTCTGCGATTTTCGTCTTGAGTATGCTACGTTCGAGGACTCTCACGATCGTACGTGGCAACATCGATTGGACGATCTCATCTTTGGCCAGGTAGTCCTCGGCACCGGACTTGATTGCCTCGACCGCTACCTTGTAGTCTTTGTTTGAAGTGAGAAAGATGATGGGGACGTTGATCTCTTTTTCACGGATCTGGCGGATTACGTCCAGACCCGTCATCCTCGGAAGTACCTGATCCATCAGGACGACGTTGATGTTCCGGTTCTTCTGCAGCTCCTCAAGGCCTTTCGGCCCGTCCTCTTTCCAGATGACGTTGAACTTCTTGGCCTGAAATTTCTTAAGGTGGTGTTGCGCTGATTTGACGTAGGAAATGTCGTCGTCGATGATGAGAATATTGATTGGCTCTGATTCCATTAGGATGCACGCATTGATGACAGACGGGGCCAAGCAGTGGGAAGGCACCACAGTATAGCAGTTGTGGCAAGAAATAGCAACTGGAAAATCACCCGCCGATACTTGTCTTGCCTACAAGCGAAAGCGGCAGGTGGGATTGCAGATTAGGGTTGATTTTGTTAATTTTCATGCATATAATAACGGGATGCTGTGTGGGTTATGTTTGGGTCGGCAATTCTGCACACTACCTAAATTTTGAAGGAGCCATGCATGGCCGAGAAGAAAAAGATCCTCGTTGTGGACGACGAAGATGCACTGCGGACGGTGTTGAGCGGTGAGCTCGTCGGTGAAGGTTACGACGTTGAAACAGCAGCGGACGGAGATGAAGCGATTAATGTCATCCAGGCGAGAACCTTCGACTTGGTTCTCCTCGATATTAAGATGCCCAAGGTCGATGGATTCGAAGTGCTCAAGTTTCTCAAATCGAAATATCCAAACATCAAAGTGATTATGCTGACCGGGTTTGCTGACTTAAAGAATGCCATTGAGTCGAAAAAGCTTGGGGCAGAGGATTTTGTCAGCAAGCCGTATGATCTTGTTGATTTGTTGACCACGATAGAGCGTGTTGTCAGTGAGTGACGGGGCACACAATTCCGATGGTTCGGCGTTACCGTATATTGATTGCCGATGACGAAGTCTCGTT
>JAZGDX010000258.1:0-4600 GCA_036478305.1 Bacteroidota bacterium | reverse complement strand
TGGTTCAGGACTTCCCTTTACTCCGGCATTTCAGAATCAGCGGACTGGACTGCTCAACAGCGAAAACAGACCGAGGAGTATAACGATAGATCTCTATGCGTCGAAGTCCTTCAGTCTCATCAGCTATAGGATCAATCTGTTCACGAAGATTTTTAATGTCTTCGACGCGAGGAACGAGCGAGACGTCTTCTCCGATACGGGTAGGGCGAATTATAGCCTTGAGGCAAATTTCACCGGCAGTCCGAGAGGTGTCAATACAATTGAAGAATTCTTCAGACGGCCAGATTTCTTCTCAGCTCCACGTCAGGTCGTTGTTGGATTAGATTTCTCATTCTGATGGACCTATGACCAGGCGCATTTGTATCGCTCTTTTGTTGCTCACAGCTCCGATAAGGCTGTTGTTTGCTCAACAACAGTTCATCGACCCGAATAAGGGTAACGTGGTTTACACGAAGAAAGGTATCATGGACGGAAACTTCGTCCGTACCCTATTCCTCAACCACGGTGAAGTTGCTCTCTGGCCCGACAGTCCCTCAGGTGAATGGCCAAAGGGGACGGGACATCAGTATATTGACGGAGTCGCTGTGATCGTTCAGACGGAGGTCACGGATTCTTCAGGAAAGATCATCCATCCGCTCGAAACAAATTACCGCGAGTTTATCCGTACAGATCCTGTAACCAAGATTCCTTGGGGGTGGGCTCCACTTCCCGGATACGCCGATCCGACGCAGGCCCAACCTGCAGTGAGTAACAATGACGCCACGTGGCCCAGCACGTGGCCTGACCGGCCATCTGAATGGGATGGACTCTGGAATGGATTCTTCGGCCGGGGCATTCAGAACGCTGACCTGGAGACGTACTACCGAATGGACGATGCGCCCGACAAGCAGTATGCCTATTGGCCCGATCCGTCCGACTCGTCACGTGGGGGCCTTGGTCTGCAGGTTGCCGTGCGAGGATTCCAGTGGTCTCAGGTGCTCGCTGCTGACGTTATTTTCTGGTTCTATGAAATCACAAACATTGCAAAGCAGGACTATACCAAAACTGTTTTCGCGCAGTATGTGGACTGGGGAATAGGGGGAACAGAAGATTCGAGTGATGATTCAGGGTTGTTTGACAAGGATCTGGACATTGCTTGGGCGTTCGATGGCGACGGCATTGGCCAGCCAGCCAACTGGTCTCCTGTTGGTGTCGCAGGCTATGCGTTCCTGGAGAGCCCGGGAATTTCTGTTAACGCGGAGGATGATGACAATGACGGTATTGTCGACGAGCAAAGGGATAATGACGCTGGCATGAAGGTGGACGGAAGAGAGAATGTCATTGCCCAGATGATCGCCACATACGATGTCGAGCGGTTCATGGAATTCTACAATTACGAACTGCTTGATGATATTCCTGCTGTACAGCAAGAGTATTGGTGGGTCGGTGACGAGAACATGAACTGGCGCGGATTTTGGGACCTGGACGAGAATGGGGTATGGGATGAAAATGAACCCCTGAACGATGACGTAGGGAGCGACGGGCTCAGTCCTTTTGATGCTGCCTATGAAGGTCCGGATCCGGATGAGACTCAAGGTAACGGTAGACCGGATCAGGGCGAGCCGAACTTCGGTGCGCTTGACAAGGATGAATCAGACCAGATCGGTTTGACCGGTTTCAACATATTTCCTGTTCATTTCTATGAACTCCATAATGATGAGCAGAATTGGGAGGTCCTGACGACTGCCGTCGATCCGACGAAGCAAGTCCAACAACTCAACGATGTCAATCTCGGGATGTATTTCTCTTCGGGCGCGCGTCGTGAGGGCGCTCTTGGTGGTAACTTGTTTCCGCTGCTGCAGCTTCAAACGGAACGGTTTTCGATGGCGCTATTGTTCGGGATTGACCGTGATGACCTGGTTAGGCGAAAGAGAACTGTCCAACAAATTTACAATGCGAACTATCGTTTTGCAAAGCCTCCGGACAAGCCGCGTCTCCAGGTGGTCGCCGGTGATGGTCGCGTGACGTTGTACTGGGATGAGCGGGCAGAGCGTTCCTATGATCCGTTCCTGCAGGAATTCGATTTCGAGGGGTATCGCGTTTATCGCAGCACGGAAGCCAGCTTTTTGGAGAGCATGATCATCACGGATGCGTTTGGCAAGAGCACCTTCCGGAAGCCAATAGCGCAATTTGATCTCAAGAACGGAGTGAAGGGTTTACATCCTGTCGACGTGAACGGTGTGAAGTTTGACATGGGAAATGATACAGGCTTGCTCCACAGTTATATCGATTCAGATGTCCAGAACGGGCAGACGTACTACTACGCTGTTGTTTCCTACGACCACGGTTTCTTCACACAGAACGTTGTTGGCCAAGAGGAGGGTATTTCACCTTCGGAGTCTACCAGCATCATTCGCGTGGACATTAACGGAAATGCAACCCCGGATATCAATACGGCAATCGTCGTTCCGCGAGCGCCAGCTGCGGGATACGTTCCACCGGGTGTCGACGGAAATATCTTGCACAATGGTCCAGGAACTGGCCGGATCGAAGTGGATGTGCTGAATCCAGATTCGGTTAGGGCTGGTCACGTCTACAAGATCACTTTTGAGAATCGCTCCCCGTTTCAGAATAGTTCGACGCCGTTCTTTACGATGGTTGATGAAACCGCCGGTCGAGTAATCATCGAAGATCGTCAAGTTGTATCGCTAGATGAAGAAACACCCATTGTTGACGGCATCATTGGCCATGTCTTCAACGATTCGAAAGTGGAGATCTTGGAGGATAAGACCCGGTGGACAAACGGAGGGCCAAATACGATTACAAAGGTTGAGCTTGACCCAAGTTCAGGTTTCAGCGGCGTCAACGTCGAATATCCTGCAGATTTTGAGCTGCGCTTCTCAGATGAAATTGTCGACACATCGACAACAGGTGTATTTTTCGGTGCTCCACCCGCCACACCAACAAACTTTACAATCTGGAATTTGACTGAGAATCAAAAAGCCCGGTTCCTCTTCTACGATGATGATGACGACCTCAATTTTTCTGCCGGAGATCGTATCATCATCATCTTTGGTGACAGTCTTGGAAAACGACCGGAGTCGGGCAGCTATCGGGCAACGTGGAGTGTCCGAATGTTCGTTGATACGACGGCCGGAGAATTGAAACTTCCAGGTCCGGGCGATGTGTTAGGAATAGCAACTACGAAGCCTTTCCGGACGGGGGAATCATTTCAGTTTATGATGCGCGCCGGGGTCGAGGATCAGGCTTTGGCAAAATCTCGATTGGGCGAGGTTGCTGTGGTCCCGAACCCGTACGTTGGAGCTGCGTCGTGGGAACCGCCCAACATCTTTCGCTCAGGCCGTGGAGATCGCAGAATCTTTTTCATTAACTTGCCTGTGAAGTGTACCATTCGAATCTACAATATTCGCGGTCATCTTGTGAAGACATTAGAACACGACTCCACCCTCGATAATGGCCAGGAACCGTGGAATCTCATTTCGAAGGATGGCATGGAAATTTCCTTCGGCGTCTATGTCTACCATGTCGATGCGCCGGGCATCGGCGAGAAAATAGGCCGGTTTGCAATCATTAAGTAGGGTGTCGATTTATGCAGCGATACGTACGAAACTTTGTGCTGCTTCTTGTAGGCTTGATAACGCTCGATGAAGTGTCATTCGCACAACCGCTCGGCCGCGATGTGTCAAAGGTGGGGACAACGGCAGCTTCGTTTCTGGAGATTCCGGTTGGACCTCGGGCCATAGGGATGGGTAGTGCATTTGTTGGAACCTCGGACGACGTATCAAGCTTGTTCTGGAATCCCAGTGGGGCGGCCCGACTTACGCAGCGCGAGGCCATTTTCAGCCATATGGAGTGGATTGCCGGCATGAGTTTTGATTATGCTGCTGTCGGTGTGCCACTGGGCGGGTTCGGCACGCTGGGTTTGAGCTTCACGTCGCTGAGCATGGAGGATATGGTCGTCCGAACAGTCGAACGGCCGGATGGAACGGGTGAGAGGTTCAGCGCTGGAAGTTTTGCTGTTGGCGTTCATTACGCAAGAAATCTCTCCGAACGGTTCTCGATCGGTTTCACGGCAAAGTATATTTCGGAGAGCATCTGGCACATGCAGGCGGAAGCGTTTGCGATCGATATCGGCACGATCTTTACGACGAACTTCCTCAACGGGATGAGGATTGGGGCAACGATCTCGAACTTCGGTACGGATATGAAGATGTCGGGCCGTGACACGCGAACGTTCCATGCCATCGACCCGACGAAGTTAGGAAGCAATGACCGGATTCCCCAGAATATCGAACTGGATAGCTGGCCCCTTCCCCTGAATTTTCAGTGTGGGGTGGCGACCGAGATCTTCAAGTCTGACGATCACATGCTCACAGTCGAGATCGATGCCCTCCACCCGAGCGATGACTATGAGAGTGTCAACGTCGGTGTGGAGTATCGTTCGCTCAATTTCCTGTTGATACGAGGTGGTTACCGCTCTCTTTTCTTGACTGACAGTGAAGGGGGTCTCTCGCTAGGTGCTGGCGTTCTTGCTGATATCTTTGGGGGAGGCGTGAAGGCTCGTGTGGACTACGCGTATTCGGACTTCGGTAGATTGAAC
>JAZGDX010000257.1:0-3191 GCA_036478305.1 Bacteroidota bacterium | reverse complement strand
CAATGATGATACGCACAGGCACCGATGTACTTTTGCCGTGGAGTGATACAGTTTCTTCTTTCCGGCATTCGACCACACGAAAGAGAATCCTGTTCTTTGCGGCTCAACCAACCAGACTACACAGCTCCATCAAATTGCACGGCACTTGTCCGACTTCGATCAGTTCTTTACCCCATACTATTGTGACGGGCTTCTCCGGTTTGCCTCGCGTCGGGGAATCCTGGATTTCACCACCCTGGGAGACCTAGGCATGAGCGCGTATTCTCATATCTCGATGAGCACGCCCTCAAACTCGACTTCGAAGGGCGAGAGGGTCCGTATGACCTCGTTGTCACGTGCAGCGACGTGATCCTGCCCAAGAACATTCGGCGGTCAAAAATCATCCATGTTCAACTGGCGATGACTGACCCAATAGACTGGAAGTATCGTATCGTCCGAACGTTGCGACTACCGCGCTATCTCGCCAGTACATCGGTGATGGGACTGAGCTATGCGTACACGTACTTCTGCGTCGCCTCAGAAGGCTTCCGTGACCTTTTCGTACGGAGAGGTGCCGACCCGAACAAAATCCGTGTGACCGGCATTCCCAATTTCGACAACTTTGTAGATATTGCAAGGCGATCTACATTTCCGTACAAAGACTACGTCCTCGTGACCACTTCCGATTCGAGAGAAACACACCGGTACGAAAACCGCAAAGCCTTCATCAAACGCGCGCTCGAGATCGCCGCAGGTCGAACGGTTGTTTTCAAGCTTCATCCATGTGAAAACATCGAGCGTGCCACCAGCGAGATTCGCAGATGGGCACCGGGAGCACTCGTTTTTTCCGAGGGGATCTCGGTCGAGATGATTGCGAACTGTGACGTGCTCATTGCGACCTACTCGAGCACGGTGCTCGCCGGTGCTGTTCTAGGCAAGAAGGTAGTCTCGAAGTACGATTCGAACGAATTGCGCGGCCTCGCTCCCGTCCAGCATGGTCGCGCGGCGGAAAACATCGCTGAAGTCTGTCAAAGCGTGCTGGAGGAGACCCGTGTCCATGCCTAGCCTACTCAAGCGAAAACTCCTTCTGGTGCGGGTAGTTTTGACGCTGGTCGGTGTCCTGTTGGTCATACTTCTTTTTCGGAATCTTTCGCTCGATATCTTCCTCCGGCCACTTGCCAATCCGTTCTTGCTCGCGGTTGCATTGTTGATGCCGTATACGATCACGTTTTTCCTCGACGTCATTGCTTGGTCTCAACTGTTTCCTCGAAAGTCCCCGGTCAGAGTGCCAAAGCTTGCTTTCATACGCTTTGTGAGCGAACCGTTCACGCTCACTCTGCCGGGTGGGGCGGTGATCGGAGAGAGCCTCAAAGCAGGGCTTGTGAGGAGCACGTATGGAATTTCTTTCCCCGAGGCTGGCGCATCCGTTCTTCTGTATCGATTCGGTCTTGGCGTTTCCCAGATCGTGTTTGTCGCGTTCGGACTCTTGCTTGGATACCCCGAGCTCGAGCTCCAATCTGTGCGTATCATCGGCAGGGAAGGACTCGGTGACTTTGCTGTATTGGCGGCATTGTCCATTGCTGTTATCCTGGCTGGCCTATTGCTGTTTGTAAACTGGTTTCAGCCAGGACGACGGTTGTTCGCGTGGAAGTCCGTTAGCAGTGGGTCCTCGCGGGAAGAGAGATGGGTGCAGATTATCCAGGGGATCCAGAAGTCCGAAGCAATAATCATCACGCAGTTCAAAGAACATAAGTTATCGTTCCTGTTTACGTTGGTCCTGTTTTTCTTTGGATGGATGTCCGTTGTGGTCGAAACATATCTCATGGCGCACACGCTGGGAATCCCTCTGACACTCGATCAGGCATTCGTCGTGGAATCGATGGCATCCATGTTTCGATTCGTCGGATTCTTGGTCCCATCGGGGATCGGGGGTCAGGATTGGGCGTACACGGCGCTTCTATCACCCTACACCGTCCAGGATCAACTCGCGCTGGGAGCAGGTTTTGCAGTCCTGAAACGTATTCGTGAAGCAATCTGGATCGGGCTGGGATTCTTGACGCTGTCGGTAACTCTCGGGGGAAAGGCTGTGCGTACTACGCTCGATCAATCGTCCGGCAGATGAATCTGAAGCCTCATATCGTGGTGGTCATTCAGGCGAAAATGAGCTCCACTCGACTGCGGGGAAAAATCTTGCTACCGCTGGCTGGCAGTCCACTCCTAGTGAGAGTAGTGGAGCGGGTCCAGCGTGCGAGAGTTCCTCGTGCCACGATCATTGCGACGTCGACGGAGAGGGAAGACGACGGAATCGAAGAAGTTGCGAGGAGCATCGATGTCCTCGTCAACCCTCGTCATTGATGGAAGGCGGGTTGTTTGGTAACTGTCAGAGGAAAATGCAACATAACGAAGGCTAAGGTTGTTGAGCGTGCAAAGCGCATTCGACTAGTGCTGAGCGACGTTGATGGCGTACTGACGGACGGCGGCGTGTACTATTCGGCGCGCGGTGAGGAGATGAAGCGTTACAACATTCGTGACGGAATGGGAATGACCCGGCTCAGGGATCACGGAATTGAGGTGGGGATCGTGACGCGGGAGAATACATCGATCGTTTCCAGGCGCGCGGAAAAGTTGAACATCTCGCTTCTCTACGAGGGCGCCATTGACAAGCTGAAAATACTGACCGACATTGAGAAGAAAACGGGAATCGATTCGACCGCGATCGCCTTCATCGGTGATGATGTCAACGATCTGGAGGTTCTCCGGTCCGTAGGACTCTCTGCGTCCCCGCGCGATGCCCTTCCGAATGTCCGCGCCACTGTCCATTATGTCTGTTCTCTTGACGGAGGGTCGGGTGCATTCCGGGAGTTTGCGGATCTGATTCTTGAGTCACTAGGGTCTAGCTAAAACGTGGTTAGGCCTCTGTGTGCGACGACAATTGGCTCCCTGGAAATCTCTTCGGGGGCTATGACATGATGATGCACCGAGAAAATGTGTATGTTTCGGGGTGTGCTGACAGCGAGTTTTTGCCGATGATCATTCTCGGGGCATCGCCCGAAACACCGCTCATCAAGGGTGCGATCAGTGCGTGTTGCGGGATGTTCATTGACTCGAACTTCAATTCCTTGATTCCTGATTTTCCATTTCGGATCTGAAGGTGCTCCATCCACATGTCAGCTCTTAACACATTCGATTGGTTCGTCTCGACGGCGGTGAAA
>JAZGDX010000256.1:0-2806 GCA_036478305.1 Bacteroidota bacterium | reverse complement strand
TGATGTAAACGTTACGACGGACGCCATACAAGCCTCGCCGGTTGAAGATGAGAATCCATACAGGAATGACAACAAACGATCCTAACACATAAGCATTGAGTGGAGGGACTCCTCGGGTTACTTCGATAAGATCTGTCAGCGGGGAGTGGAACCGCAGCCAGTACGAAGCAAGGAACGAGAACTCTATGGCGAGGATGTCAGAAAGGAGCGTGAAAAACGGGATAAGGAATTCTGTCCGCCGGATTCGACTCATTCTCAACCAAACAGTTCCTGCTCCACCAGCCCACAGAGGATGTGGCCGATGGTAATGTGACCTTCTTGGACGCGCTGCGTGTCGTCGGACGGAACGATAACGGCAACATCAACGAGTTCCTTCGACTGGCCGCCGCCCTTGCCCAGCAAACCAATCACGCGCATCCTTTTCTCCTTTGCTGCTCGGATAGCGTTATTGACGTTCTGTGACTTTCCGCTCGTGCTCAGGGCAATGAGCACGTCACCTTCCTCGCCGAGTGCTTCGACCGACCTGGCGAATATGCGTTCGAAGCCGAGGTCGTTTGCACCGGCAGTCAGATTGGAAGTGTCCGTCGTCAGTGCGATCGCAGGGAGGGCTGGTCGCTCCTTGTCACTCAAGTGGATCACCAGTTCAGTCGCGATGTGCTGGGAGTCGGCTGCACTTCCTCCATTGCCGCAAAGGAGCACCTTTTTCCTGCTCTGGAACGCATTGATGAGAAGGTCCGCGGCTTTCAGGATGGAGGGCGTGCAGGCGCCTGCCATTTTTTTCTTCACTTCGGCACTTTCGCCGAGTTGATCCTGAATATACTTTTGCCGACGAACCTCAATGTGAGGCGGCTGATTCATGAGGTGTGTTGAATTATCTGTTTTGAGTAATATCACGGGGTCACAGAGAAACACGGAGACTCAGTGTTTTCCCCGCACCAGGATACTAACCTTTCAAGAATGATTTTACTACAGACACAGTGTTCTCGAGAGCTGCGTCCAAGTTCTGCACGTACTTGCCTCCGGCCGTAGCCAGATGCGGGCGTCCGCCGCCCCCACCCCCTACTCGTTTCGCGAGCTCACCGACGATCTTGCCAGCTTGGAGCTTTTTCTTTTCGATCAGGTCGTCTGTAACCACGCATACGAATGCAGCCTTGTCCCCGACAACAGCCCCGAGTACTCCAACACCGCTCCCGAGTCTCGTTCGCAACCGGTCCGCGAGCGTTTTGAGCTCCTCCATATTACCGGCATCAATTCTCCCGGAGACTACCTTAAATCCGTTCACGGTGGAGGCGTTCCCAATAAGGACATCGATTTGAGATCCGACTTCCCGGACACGATATTTGCTGAGCTCCTTCCTCAATCGCTGCGTTTCGGCGCTGATCCGTTTGGACGATTCTTCGCGCTGCTGAATTGCCTTTTCGACGGTGTCGAGCGCTTCCTCGGCTGACCGGAATTCATCGTGTCGTGACCGTTTCGTATCGAGGGAAATTACTCCGAGAGATGGCCGGCTCGGGGGTTTGACTTTTTTGAATTTGCTCAACTCTTTTTCCAGCGATTCTTGTTCATCGACGAGGCGCGCTAGCTGCTCATCGAGCAGATCGACCCTATGGACTCGATCCTCGATGTATCGCGAAATGCCCTCACCCGTAACTGCTTCGATACGCCGTACGCCGCTTGCGATGCTGGATTCGGAGGTTATCTTGAAGAGGCCAATTTCTTTGCTGTTCTTAACGTGCGTGCCGCCACAGAATTCAACGCTGAATCGCTCATCCACAAAAACGACTCGCACCACCTCGCCGTACTTGTCGCCAAAGAACATCTTAACGCCGGGGATCTTCCGTGCTTTTTCGATCGGCAGTGTTTCCGTGTAGATATCGATGCCCTCCTGGATTTTCTCGTTCACCATCTGCTCGATGGCTCGGAGTTCTTCGGCTGTAATCTTGGCGAAATGTGGGAAGTCGAAGCGGAGCTTATTGGGTGCGACGAGTGAACCCTGCTGGTGGACGTGTGAGCCGAGCACGCGTCGAAGCGCCTCGTGGACGAGGTGAGTCGTCGTATGATTCCTCATGATTGCAAGGCGACGTGGCTTATCCACAATCGCCCGAACGTTTTGGCCTTCAACAAGCTGAAGGTTATCCGGGTTTTCAACGACATGAATGATATGCTCTTCCCTCTTATCCATGGCGACGACGGGGAGGTTTTTTCCAACGAGGCGAATAATCCCTGTGTCGTCAACCTGTCCACCGGATTTCACGTAAAATGGAGTCGCCGAAAGGACCACAAAGCCCTTCTCTCGTTGCGACTCGAACCTAAGAACCTCAGCATCCTTCTCAAGAGTGTGGTGTCCGACGAAATCAGAACTTTTCGGTAGCTGACTCAGGTCGAGTTTACGGACCACGATCGCCCGAACGCTTTCGCTGACACTCACATTCTCGTGAACGGAAATGTACAAGTTCCTGCCCGCTTCCCGCGCACGCTGACGCTGTTGTTCCATAAGTTTACTGAACTCAGCAGTATCGACCTTCAGCCCCCGTTCCTCCGCCATTAACTGCGTGAGGTCGATAGGAAATCCGTACGTATCGTACAGGCGGAAGGCTTCGTGACCGGGAAAAGTCCGATGTCGTCGGATGTCGATCTTTGAAACAACGGACTCGAAAATCTCCAGACCGCGGTCGAGCGTCGCGTTGAAGCCTTCTTCTTCCGCCTTCACAACACGTTCGACGTGGCTCTGCTTGTCGCGTAGTTCGGGGAACTCCCCGCTCATCACTTTCGCGACTGACTCCACCAACTTATAGACGAACGGCTC
>JAZGDX010000255.1:0-2929 GCA_036478305.1 Bacteroidota bacterium | reverse complement strand
GGATAACTGGCCGTCGCGCTCCCGAGATAATATCGGAGGCACGTTTAACCTGAGCCTCCAGCGGTTCGGGAGGAACGGGGAATTGCACGAGCAGGGGCTCGAGTGCATCCGACACCTGCGCGCTTGCTTCATCCTCCGGAAAATCGATGTGCGTGGCACCGGGCCTCTCAGTCATGGCCAGTTTGAATGCCTTCCGAACAACCTCGGGGATGATGGATGCCTTCCGAATCTGTGTGTTCCACTTGGTGATCGGTTTGAAAAGTTCAACAATATCAATGACCTGGTGACTTTCCTTATGCATCCGGTCGAGACCGGCCTGACCGGTAACAGCCACCAGTGGGGCCCGGTCGAGATTGCCATCAGCGACCCCGGTGACGAGGTTCGTGGCTCCGGGGCCAAGGGTGGAAAGACATACGCCCGCGGTGTGCGTTAGTCGACCCTGGACATCCGCCATGAACGCAGCTCCCTGCTCATGCCGTGTCGGAATGAACTCGATGGTCGAATCCAACAGAGCATCGAGCACGTCCATGTTCTCCTCACCAGGGAGGCCGAAGATAAACCTTACCTTCTCGTTTTCCAAGCATTTTACGAACAATTGCGCTGCTTTCATCGCCCTCGTATCCTCCTTAAACCGACAGCGCCGAGATTCAATCTCGGCGCCGCTTTGCATCACGCAAAATTGAGTGCGAGAAGCTTGACCTCCGTCATCGCCTCCATGGCATATTTCAGCCCTTCTCGTCCGAACCCGGAATCCTTGATGCCGCCGTATGGCATGTTATCAATCCGGTAGGCCGGATAGTCGTTCACGATGACCCCACCCACTTCCAGCCGCTCGTATGCGGCAAATATATTCCTGAAGTCATTTGAGTAGATTCCTGCCTGCAGACCGTACACGGTATCGTTCATTTTCTCAACCGCTTCTTCGAATGAGTTGAACGACTCGATCGTCACCACGGGTCCGAACACCTCCTCACAGTATACCTTCATGTCGCGCTTGACGTTCGCGAGAACCGTCGGTTGGATAACCGCCCCGTCCCGTTTTCCGCCGTACAGTAACCTCGCTCCCCCTTGAATGGCCTCTTGGATCCATGACTCAACACGCTCTGCGGCGGGAAGGTCTATCATCGGTCCGACTGCTGTATCGTCATTCAGAGGATCGCCCTCTTTGAGGTTCTTCGTCGCTTCGAGGAATTGCGACTCGAACTGCTGATAAATGTCGCTGTGGACATAGATACGCTGCACTCTGATGCAGACCTGACCAGCGTTCGCGAAGGAACCGATGGCAGTTCGCTTCGCTGCAACGCCAAGGTTTGCAGATCGATCGATGATAATTCCCGCGTTGCCGCCCAGTTCGAGCAGGACTTTCTTCTTCCCTGCCTTCGACTTCAGGTACCAGCCAACTTTGGGACTCCCAGTGAAGCTCAGCATCTTGAACCGGTCGTCCGTCGCAAGCTGCTCTGCAACTGGAATCGCGCACGGCAACACGTTGATTGCACCAGGCGGAGCTCCGGCTCCGAGCACGATTTCCCCGAGTGTTAATCCCGTGACCGGGCACTGCGGAGGCGGTTTCAGGACAATCGTGTTGCCGGAGGCGATGCAAGGGGCTACTTTGTGCGCGATAAGATTGAGAGGAAAGTTGAAAGGGGAAATCGCAGAGATAGGACCGATCGGAAATCGGCGAACGAGTCCATACCTCCGCTCTGATTGAGCCGTGAGGTCAAGCGGCACAATATCACCGCCCAATCGTTTCGCCTCCTCGCTTGCGATCGTGAACGTCATGACAGCCCGGTCGACTTCCGATCGACAATACCGAATGGGCTTGCCGGATTCCGCGGCCATCAATCCGGAGAGATCCGCTTTTCGTCTTCCGATCTCCCGTGCGACCTCCAGGAGAACCTCTGATCGTTTGTAGCTTGGCATTATGCGGGTGATGCGGAAGGCGTTCTCGGCAGCGCTGATAGCATCCTCCATATCGTTCTTCTGCGCCTGATAGACTTCTGCCACCGGCTCCCGATTGTACGGATTGGTGATAACCTCCTTATCTGACGACGTTCGCCATTCAGCACCTACCAAGAATTTATGCTCTTTTGGCATCCTGGAACACCCGATAATATTCGATCACACTTCAAAACGCCAACCCCGTCGAGGGTTGGGGTGAGGCTCAACATCATTTACGTCTTCAATTTCTTCTTCACGGGTTTCTTGACAGGTTTCCTACGTTTTTCAACTGTTTTCTCCAGGAATGCTTTCACGGATGGCACGACTTCACGAATCGCGCGAAAACTTCGTACGTTCGTCGCCCTCACTTTTATCTCGACGGCATTTCGTTCGTTGAGACTTCTCTCCCCGACGATAACCTGTATGGGCATGCCCAGCAAATCGGCGTCGTTGAACTTAAACCCCGGCGAGGCATCGGTGCGGTCGTCATACAGTGTCTCCACGCCAGAATTTAACAGTTGCTGGTACAACGATTCGGAAACCTGCTTCACTCGTTCATTCTTCATGTTCACACCGATCAAGTGGACAGAGTACGGCGTAATCGCATTGCTCCAGATGATGCCGTTCTCGTCATGCCGCTGTTCAATATGTGAGGCTATGATCCTTTCAACACCGATGCCGTAGCTTCCCATCACGATCGGTTTCTTTTTTCCACTTTCATCGAGGAAACTTGCATCAAGGGCCTCTGAGTATTTCGTTCCAAGTTTGAAGATATGGCCCAATTCGATGCACTTAATGACGCGAAGCGGATCGCTACACGTCGGGCATGGCTCACCGTCCTGAACAATACGGAGGTCGTGATATGCCGCTACGGAAACGTCACGATCCATGTCGATGTTGGCGATGTGGTAGTCGTTCTTATTCGCGCCGCTAATCAGATTGTTAGCACCTTGCAGCCGCCGGTCCGCGATCATCGTGAAGCCCTCTAGCC
>JAZGDX010000254.1:0-4112 GCA_036478305.1 Bacteroidota bacterium | reverse complement strand
GTAGATGCTGGTGATCTTTTTTCCGCCCACAGACACTCCTCCTTGTTGGATCAGTCTCCGGGCATCACTCTTTGAAGATGCCAATCCTTCTCGTACGATCAGATCAACGAGGAAGACCTCTTCTGCTCCGAGCCGTTCGACGGTTCTGATATCTTCCGGGGTTTTCTTCTCGACGTAGATGCGATCAAATTCTTTCTCGGCCTTCTTTGCCGCGTCCAGATGATAGTAAATTGATACAAGTTCCCTCGCCAGTCGGCGCTTTGTATCGCGTGGGTTTACTGATTTCTCCTCTAGCTGTTTCCGGATCGCTGCCAACTCCTTCTGAGGAATATCGGTGGCGAGAAGAAAATAATCCTCAATGAGTGCATCCGGTATGGACATCGTCTTTCCGTAGATGGCTTTCGGCGGATCGGTCAAACCGATGTAATTCCCCAGTGATTTGCTCATTTTTTCAACGCCATCGGTTCCCACAAGGATCGGCATGGTGACCGCGACCTGTGGTTCCTGTCCGTATTCACGCTGGATGTCACGGGCAACGAGCAGATTGAATCTCTGATCCGTTCCCCCGAGTTCAACGTCCGCTTCAATCATGACTGAGTCCATCGCCTGTGCGAGCGGGTAGAGAAACTCATGCACTCCGATCGCATCTCCGTTATCGTATCTCTTCGCGAAATCATCACGTTCCAACATACGCGCTATTGTGTACCGGCTTGCGAGCCGCAACACACCTTCGAATGACATACTACCGAGCCACTCCGAATTATACAGCATCTTTACTTTCTTCGCCGAGAGGATCTTCGTCGCCTGCTCGAAGTATGTCTGCCCGTTTCGCCGAGTCTCATCGAGGGAGAGGGAGGGACGCGTCTTGCTCTTACCCGATGGATCACCGATCATTCCAGTGAAATCGCCGATGATCAGAATGGCCGAATGACCTAGCTCCTGGAACTGACGCAATTTGCGCAGGACAACCGAATGTCCAAGGTGGAGATCCGGTCGGCTTGGATCGCATCCGAGCTTGATGTTCAGCGGAGTGTCGGTCCTGATGGATTGCTCAAGCCTTTTCACGAGGTCTTCTTCGGGGATGATGTCCGAGACCCCGCGCTTGATCACGTCAATCTGTTCGTTAACGGAGGGAAACAATTTTGCTGGTTGTACCTCGTTCTGGGAAGGTGACGAAACTACGTCTATCGTCGGTAGTGTCGCTCGATTTCACGTTCGGTTTCCCGTTTCTTAATGGACTCCCGCTTATCGTACGACCGTTTGCCACGCGCGACGGCCAGTTCGACTTTGGCGATGCCATTGTGAAAATAGACACGAAGCGGAATTAACGTCTTTCCCTTTTCGGCGACGTTGCCGATGAGCCTACGAATCTCGCGTTTGTGGAGAAGGAGCTTCCGTTCTCGCCGCGGTTCGTGGTTGTTGATGTTACCCTGTTCATAGTGTCCGATATGCATCCCGACGAGCCATACCTCGCCTCTCCGAATGGCCGCGTAGCTGTCCTGAAGATTTCCTTTCCCTTGTCGGAGGGATTTCACCTCGGTGCCTTTGAGCGCGATCCCTGCCTCAAAGCGTTGGAAAATCTCATACTCATGACGTGCTTTTCGGTTTGTGACGACGACCTTTTCATCCTCAGCGTCGTTCATTTCATGGCTCTCGAATTTTGGGTAGTATAAAAAAAAACATTCAAAAAATCAATTGATTGCAGTCCAGCGCGAAGGCGTGAGCCTGTAGAACACATCCCTCCAAGTTTGTTGACTTTTGACACTTCAATAACTATATTTATGCTGCGTTAGTTGCAACTGCTCCTTTCATACAGTGCTCAGTTGATACGAGGTCCCGGAGGTGTCGTCAGTAACACCCTCACAAAGAGTTCACTCACAGACATCGACGGGACCACAGGCGGGTAAATTTCTCTGTATCCTTCGGAAAGATATATGTTGATCGGGGGAAGGGCTGACGAAAGGGAATATATTATTCCCTTTTTTTGTTTTATCGAGCGCGGATTTTCGTGATGACTGAGAAAGCTTGTGATGTCGCTATCATTGGCGGTGGTCCGGGCGGGTACGTGGCGGCAATCCGTGCGGCCCAGCTGAGCCTCAAAACGATCGTCATTGAAAGGGATCGACTCGGGGGAATTTGTCTGAACTGGGGCTGTATTCCAACGAAGGCCCTCCTGAAAAATGCGGAGATGTACCATGGATTGAAACATGCGGGAGATTGGGGCTTCTCCTTCGAAAATCTGACAGTCGATTTCACGAAGGTGGTCAAACGGAGTCGTGACGTTGCGACGAAACTCTCAAAAGGGGTCGAGTATTTGTTCCGCAAGAACAAGGTCGAACATGTGTACGGCATCGGCAAACTTGCGGGAAAAGGGGTTGTCGAAGTGTCCGGTGATGGGAAGTCGATCGACAAGATCTCGGCCAAGCACGTTATCGTCGCTACTGGTGCGCGGCCGAAGTCGTTACCCGATATCGCTATCGACGGGAAAAGCGTCATCTCTTACTTTCAGGCCATTACCCTGTCAAAAATTCCAGATTCCATGGCCATCATCGGAGCCGGTGCGATCGGTGTCGAGTTTGCGTATTTCTACAATGCATTTGGGACGAAAGTCACTCTCATCGAAATGATGCCAAGTATTCTTCCCACTGAGGATAAGGAGCTCACCGACATTCTCAGGAGCAGTTTCAGGAAGAACGGAATAGAGATCTATGCAGAAGCAAAGGTCACATCCCTTCAGACATCAAAGGAAGTTGTGGTTTGCGTGTCGACCAAAGAAGGAAAGAAGGAAATCAAAGGGGACATTGCGCTGATGGCTGTCGGTGTGCAGGGAAATACCGAGAACCTCGGACTTGAGGGACCTGGCATCGAAATCGAAAGAGGGTACATCAAGACCGACCAGTACTATCAGACCAATGTGTCCGGTATCTATGCGATCGGTGACGTCGTGGGTCCACCGTGGTTGGCTCACGTTGCTTCCGCTGAGGGGATTACATGTGTCGAAGCGATTGCGGGCATGAATCCCTCTCCGATCGATTACGATAATATCCCGGCATGTACGTTCTGTCAACCGCAGGTCGCCAGCATCGGAATGACAGAGCAGATAGCGAAGGAGAAGGGACTCGCGGTACGAGTAGGGCGATTCCCATTCCGTGCGAGCGGCAAGGCGTTGGGCAGCGGAGAAACTGAAGGACTCGTCAAGCTGATCTTTGACGAGAAGTACGGGGGGCTGCTGGGTGCCCACATACTCGGTTCAGACGCGACGGAAATGATCGCGGAGCTCGGTGTCGCCAGGGCTCTGGATACAACAGCCGAGCAAATCTTCAAGACGGTTCACGCACACCCAACTCTCACAGAGGCGGTCATGGAGGCTGCGGCGAACGCGTACGGACAGTCGATCAACATTTGACGGGTGTGTCTGGTCACGCAGGAAGAGATGACGATGGAATGTCTGGTCGTCGACATCGGGTTGAGTGGCTACGCTGAGGCGTGGGGACTCCAACGCAGTGTATGGAAGGCACGCGTTGCAGGTCAAATTCCGGATACCCTGGTTCTGACGGAGCACAGGCATGTCTACACGCTCGGAAAGACTGCCGACCAGAATCATCTTCTTGCGGAAACAGAAGAGCTGGATCGGAAAGGAGTGGAAGTCTACCTTATCGACCGTGGGGGTGACATCACCTATCACGGTCCTGGCCAGATTGTAGGCTATCCGATTTTCGACCTTCAGAATTACTACCTCGATGTTCACCGATACCTGCGTGATCTGGAGGAGGTAATCACACGTACCCTCCGAGTCTCGGGTGTCGATGGAACCCGGAACCGGGACCTCACCGGGGTCTGGGTCGGTGACGATAAGATTGCTGCGATCGGAATAAAGGTCAGCAGATGGGTGACCATGCACGGATTCGCGTTCAATGTCAACACTGACCTATCGTTTTTCGACCGCATCATCCCGTGTGGGATTTTCCATAAAGGAGTGACCTCTCTGCAGCAGCAGTTGGGACATGCGGTGGATATCAAGCGGGTCCGTGCCGATCTTGTCAGGAGTGTCGAAGAAGTATTTGGAGTAGAAACGAAGCTGGTTTCCGAGTCCGCATTCAGCGGCTTGATCG
>JAZGDX010000253.1:0-2332 GCA_036478305.1 Bacteroidota bacterium | reverse complement strand
TTGGTAGCTATGCATCAAAAGCAAGTTCCTATCATTTTGACTGAAAAACTCTAGCCAGATTGCGAAATTAAATCCTGCAAGACTCATCTAAAGCATCGTTTAAATGCATCCTGAGTAAAATGATGTGCCAATATCTCGGTGAAGGACTCGTACGTGCCGTAATCACTCCGGTACTCCGGCCTTGCGCAGCCCTTCGAGGATGCGGGCTACTAAATCAGGGAAGGTGTCCGGAAAACCTTCTTTAAAGAGGGACCACGTGAAATCCGGCCTGCGCCTCAACAGTTCCGCAAACGCGCGCTTGGCTTCTTCGTTACGCCCGAGATGGGCCAGAGCTGAAACCAGCCAGACGTTTGCCCTAAACTGAGTCATCGGATATCGAAGCGCCTTTCGCGCATATTCGACCGTTTGTTCGTAATCACCGAGACAGAAGTGGGCCAATGCAAAGCGCGACATCGTGGGGCCGAGGAAAGGATCGTGTGGACTGAGGTGGATCGCCATATCAAAATGACTTATTGCTTCCTCGGCCTTACCAAATTTTCCCAGTAAAGAGGTGCCAAGCCACAAGTGGGCAAGCGCACTGCTTGGGTTCAGATCAAGCGCGATCTGGAGGTCCGATATGGCCTCTTCATGCTCGCGCCTTCCGTAGTGGACATAGCCCAATACGGCACGAGCCAACGCGTCCTCGTCGTCCAATTCGACGGCACGCCGCGCTGCCAGGAGGGCCTTTCCCCGATGGTCTTCGGGAGAGTCGGTCAAGCCGTTGATAACGAAAAACATGTAATTAAGTGCCAACCCAGAAAAGGCAGCTCCAAAAGTAGGATTCAATTCAATAGCCCGCTCGAAGAGAGGCTGTGCTTCGTCCAGGTTCTCTTTTGTGCGCTTTTGGACATGGTACATACCCCGCTGATAAAGATCCCAGGAATCGAGATTTTCAGGTTTCTTCGCCTTCGCCCGCTCGCGCTCAGCCTTAGCTAGTTCCGGTTCAATCGTGCCGACCACAGTTTGGGTTATTTCGTCCTGGACCGCGAAAACGTCTTCCAGGCCCCGATCATAGCGTTCGGCCCATAGGTGCTTGCCAGTCGTTCCTTCGATCAACTGCGCTGAAATTCGCACGCGACTGGCCGCCTTCCGCACGCTGCCTTCGAGGACGTAGCGGACACCCAGATCCTTCGCGACCCGCCGCACATCGGGCGAGGTCCCCTTGTAGGCGAAGGTTGAGTTTCGTGCGATGACAAAGAACTGGCGGATGCGTGACAGCGCCGTGATAATATCCTCCGTGATCCCATCTGAGAAGTACTCCTGCTCCGGGTCGCCGCTCAGGTTTCCGAACGGCAACACGGCGATGGAAGGCTTGTCGGGCAGGTCAAAGGGCTTTGTGGCGGGTTTCTCCAGATTAATCCGATAGACCCGCACCGGCTCGGCGATGTTCTTGACGGTGTGCTCCCCTAGGGGCTCATACCCCAGGGCGAGCTTGCTCTTGATCTCGTCGTGAACCTTCCCAGAGATGCAGATGCCACCTCCATCGGCCAGTCCCTCGACGCGTGCTGCGATGTTCACCCCATCACCGTAAATCCGTTCCCCTTCAATGACCACATCCCCAAGATTGATACCCATGCGGAACTCCATCTTGCGCTGGTCAGGCAACTCAGCGTTGCGTTGCGCAAGTTCCCGCTGCACCTCCACCGCACAGGTTACCGCATCGACCACACTCCTGAACTCGGCCAGCAGGTTGTCCCCTGGAGTGTCTACCACTCGGCCTCGGTGTTGCTGGATGAGGGAGGCCATCAACTCGCGGTAGGCGGTTAGTGTGCGGATGGTTGCCACCTCATCCTCGCCCATGAGGCGGCTGTACCCTTTGACATCGGCACTGAGGATTGCGGTGAGCTTACGTTCTACCCTGGTCGGCTCCATGGCAATTTTTACCCTCTGGAACCCCCGTACTCTACTTCAGCAGGGCCAGAACAGTAAAGCCCCACGTTAACGTATGGGGAATTTGAAATGCGGTGAAAAAAAGACGGGGTAAGATGTCTTTATATGCCCAAATGAAAACCTCCAACAGGCCGAATCGGTGCCAAGACGCAATTCAATAGCTCATTAATTGAGTCCTGGCGGTCAAATATCGAGCAAACCCAGGCCCAGAGCGGGTCCGAGCGCTAGTAGAATTGACCAAATCGTGAATCTGGCTAGGACTCATGGGAGGAATCCCATGCCCCGCCGGATCGAGGTCCCCCGGAGAGAGAGATTACTTTTGACCCTTCCTACAGCCTCAGCCAAAGGCTGATCCGCCTCAGGTGGAAGCTAATGTAAAACCCCTCACCGTTGCCTCGGCTGA
>JAZGDX010000252.1:0-3871 GCA_036478305.1 Bacteroidota bacterium | reverse complement strand
GAATTTTGTTCAAGATTCTCCTCGTGACGAGTTCCATCAGCTCGCGGTCGTGGTCTGTGAAGCGGTGAGAGTGTTTTTCGACTTCCATCCGGCGGATCTCTTCAAACAACTCCCTCATTTGTTGAATCGTCGGATTCACACCGAGAGAATTGTACCACCGGGTGAATTCCACTAACTCCTGTTCGACAATCTTTTCGGCCTTGCTGACCTCACGCGTTCGCTTCTCGAAATTCTGGTCGACGATGCGCTGTAGTGCGTCGATATCGTGGAGGAAAACGTTGTTGATCTTATTGACCAGTGGATCCACGTTGCGCGGAACGCCAATGTCGATGATGAAGAGCGGGCTGTTGTCTCGGTCTTGCATGACGTCCTGGATGTCCTGGGCGGTGAGGACGTAATTCGGGGAGGACACGGAACTGAGGACGATATCGGCGTGCCGGAGCTGAGCACGGAGGTTCCCCAGGTCGACGATGCTGCCGCCGAGCTTCTGGACCAGTTCTTCTGCCTTGCTTCGCGTCCGGTTTGCTATCATCACGTTCCGAATGCCCTTCCTGACTAGATGCTTCGCAGTCAACTCTCCCGTTTTTCCGGCGCCGATGAGGAGAACACTCTTCTTCTCCAGGTGAGCAAAAATCTTCGATGCGAGTTCAACAGCTGCTGAGCTGACCGAAACCGCCCCTTCGCCAATTTCGGTTTCCGACCGGGTTCGTTTTCCTACGTGAAGGGCTGATTGGAACAGTCTGTTGGTATAGAATCCGCTCGTATGCAACTCTCTTGAGAGGTTGAACGCCTTCTTCACCTGTCCCAGGATCTGGACGTCGCCAACGATCATCGAGTCGAGGCCGGCTGCAACCTCAAATAGGTGGTTCGCGACACCGCAGGAGATGAACGAATAGAAATGCTCCATGCGGGCAACGGACTGGGCTCCCTTGATCTCGATGAGAAAATCGCGGAGCTGGTCTGCATTCGGCTGCTCAGATGGGGAAACGACATATGCCTCAGTGCGGTTGCAGGTCGAAATGATCACACATTCTTTGTAGGATTGTCCGGTGGCCTCCTTTACTGCGGCGCGGACCTCGTCCGCGGAGAACCAGAGCTTCTCGCGAACTTCGATGGGTGCCCGCCTATGACTGATACCGACGGAGAGTAAATCCATAAAAACGCCTCAGATGAAGCGACCGCGTTATCGTCAATAAAAATTGTGAAAATCGCTGAAGAAAATGTTAATCACAGTCAATGAAATAATCGCAAAGCCAAACCCAAGAATTGAGAGGATTACGATCCTTTTTCCATACCAGCCCGCTAGCCTTCTGGCAACGAGGCCTATCCCGTAAACCAGCCAAATCAGAAAGGTTCCGATCAGCTTGGGGTCAACGTATGAAAACCCAGGAAAAGCCTGGGGAAGCCAGATCAGACCCACGACGATTGCTACGGTGAGAAAAACAAAGGCTATTGCTGTAGCTGCGAAGCTCAATCGTTCGAGGACTTCCAGGTTTGGCAGGCGTTCGTAAATGACTCCGAAGCGGTTCGACTTGATCCTGTGGTACAGCATCAAGTACAGGAAACCGTACATTGCAGAGATACCGATCGCTGCGTAGCCCAGGAGCGCACTCGACACGTGAACTCCGAGCAGGTTGCTTTTCAATACCGGCGATACATCAATTTGATCTGTGATAAACAGTGAGGAAACAAGCTGAAAGAAGAATGGAAGATTGAGTATGAAATAGCCTGTTTCTCTTACTTTCGTCGTGGTCTCGAGCAGCAGGTACGCCAGCGCGATGCTGAAGGCTATGACCGAGAGAATCTCAAAGATTCCGGTTATTGGCGGATGTTCAAAAGCAGCAGTTCGGACGAGGAGGTACATCAGATGGGCTAACAGCGTTCCAACTAATAAAGGGGTCTTGACCTTCTTCGCTTTCAGGTGCCCCGCAAAAAATGCTTTGGCGTAGGCCCAGATGGTGATGAAATAGAAGACCGGGAGGAGAACTTCGAGGATGTCGATGAGAACTACGGTCATGGAATTTCACGGAGTGAAAAAGTGAACTGACTGGTCAGTCCAAATGTAGGCAAATCTTGTGCCGGAGTCAAGGTGGCCGTGTTCGCCAAGTCGGTGTTGGAATAAAGGGATGAGATGTGTCAGTGCCGGGTGTTCTCTTGCCTTTAGGAATCGGAGTTCTTATATTTAAAAACGTTTCGCCCTTCAGTTTACCTCCATCAATTGGGGATCCCCATGGAATCGATCATTAATTACGTTGAAGCGAACAGAGACCGCTATCTGAAGGAGCTTTTCGAATTCCTTGAGATACCGAGCATCAGTACAACCAAGGAACATGCCGCTGACGTTCAGCGATGTGCTGAGTGGGTTGCAGACCACATGCGCCGGGTCGGCATGCAGAACGTTCAGATGTTTCCGACGGCAGGCCACCCGATCGTGTACAGTGAGTGGCTCGGGGCCCCGGGCAAGCCGACCGTCCTTTTTTACGGCCATTATGATGTTCAACCTCCCGACCCCGTGAACCTCTGGACTTCTCCGCCATTTGAGCCTACCATCCGCGGCGAGAACCTCTACGCTCGCGGCTCCGCGGACGATAAAGGCCAGGTCTTCATCCATCTGAAAGGTGTCGAAGCCTACATGCAGAACGAGGGTGGTTTGCCGTGCAACCTGAAGATGCTGATTGAAGGAGAGGAAGAGGTCGGAAGCGCTAACCTTGAAACGTTTGTGAAAGAGCACAAGGAACTCCTGAACGCGGACCTCGTATTGATTTCGGATTCTTCGATGTTTGCCAAGGGGATTCCGTCCATTTGCTACGGCCTGCGGGGGTTGGCCTACATGGAGGTGGAAATCGTCGGGCCAAACCGCGACCTTCATTCGGGGTCGTTCGGGGGCTCTGTACACAATCCCATACAGGCACTCACGGAGATGATTGCAAGCTTGCATGATCGGAACGGAAAGGTTCGGATTCCCGGGTTTTACAAGGATGTCCGGCCTCTGACGAAGAACGAACGGCGCGCGTTTAAGAAACTACCCTGGAACGATAAGAATTATGCGCGGGACCTCGGTGTGAAGGCTCTGTATGGGGAGAAAGGATTCACGACACTGGAGCGAATCTGGGCACGTCCAACCCTCGAATGTAACGGAATCTGGGGCGGATTCATCGGTGACGGGGCCAAGACAGTGCTGCCGGCCATCGCCAACGCGAAGATCTCGATGCGGATTGTTCCAGACCAGGACCCGAAGAAAATCGAAAGACTGTTCGAACGGCATATCAGAAAGATTGCTCCGAAGACTGTCCAAGTGAACGTGAAAGCTCTTCATGGTGGCAAACCTGCCATTACTCCTATCGACAGTCCGGGGGTGCGGGCAGCGGTAGCGGCACTGGAGAAGGCGTTCGGGAAAAAGCCGCTCTATCAGCGAGAAGGGGGCTCCATCCCCATTGTCGTGCAATTCAAGGAGATTCTGGGAATCGACACCGTGCTCCTTGGATTCGGCCTCCCGGATGAAAACGCCCACGCGCCGGACGAACACATCAACCTGGACAATTTCTTCGGTGGGATTCGAACCTCCGTTTATTTTTTCCACGAGCTTCCCCAGTACTTGAAGAATGGACGGGCGAAACGAAAGTAGTGTTGCATTACAAACCTCTCTGCGAGGCGGTCCCTCGAACATCGGTCGGGGTTCCTTTCTGCAAACTATCCTTCCTGAATGAGGATCTACACAAAAACCGGCGACAAAGGAGAGACTTCGCTCATTGGCGGGCAACGCGTTCCGAAAGACGACCTCCGGGTCGAGGCGTACGGTATCGTCGATGAACTAAACGCGATGCTCGGGATCGTCGCTGCTTCAACACGCGATCGCACTCTGATCAGGATT
>JAZGDX010000251.1:0-3448 GCA_036478305.1 Bacteroidota bacterium | reverse complement strand
CTTTCTTGGTACGAGCAGGCTACCGCAACGAGCGAATCAATGGGGTATGGACAGAAAAGTCCATTTCAAGATATTAGTTCGGCAGAAGATCTTGACGGCGACTATCGCAACTCCGTGAGGCTTCTCTGTGCTCTGGGTGACATTCAGACGGCATTCGAGACGGCGGAACGGGCGAAGGTGCGGACCGACTTCAACTTAATTACGGTATCTCAACGCAGGATTGCAGGGTTGATGTCCGATTCGTCTCGGGCAAGGATTATGCGCATTAGATCGGAGTTGGAGCAGAAGCACGCGAAGCTTGCATCGGAGTCTCAGAAGAGATTTCCTGAAAATGATGGTGAAGCCGAACTCGGCATTTTGAGTGATATAGCGAATCTGGAGGTTGAGTATCGCAAGCTTCTCGATAGTGCAAAAGTTCGTGATCCAGGGTATTATAATCTTCTCAATCCCACCGTGATGTCCGTGGGATACCTTCAGACGGGGATACTCGGACCAGATCAAGCAATTCTTGAGTACGCGGTAGGTGAGGAGCAAACGGAGGCTTTTCTGGTGAAACTGGATACCTTGTTGCACTTCACGATCGATAGAACCCGAGCAGACCTTTCGAGTCTAGTTGGCCGGACTAGCCTATTGTTCAATGAGGAAGCGCAAGGATTGCAGATATGGAATCCAGTTCTGGCGAACTTCGACGTGATGAGTTGCCGCGAGCTTTACCGCTTGCTTGTGGAACCAATCGCCGATCAGCTTCAGGATGTGCGGCACATCTTCGTGGTCCCTGATGATGTACTCAAGCGCGTGCCGTTCGGGGTGCTGGTCACAGAAGTGCCAGATGACACTGATCACGTGGGTTTCCAGGATGTGAAATTCCTGATTGATGGATTCGAACTGAGTTATGCTCCATCGGCTAGCATCTTGGATCCCCGGTTCAAGGTGGTTAAACGGCCTCGAAAGCTCCTGCTGGCTCTTGGCAATCCGACACTATCGGAAGTTAGACAGAACTCCGGAATAGAAATACTTCCTGTGACGCTGCGTCACACGATGTCTCTCCCGATTCTCCCCGGAGCAGAGAAGGAGGTGAGTCTCATCAACCGCGTGTTTGATAATCGGGCTGACTTGTTTGTGGGGGATGAGGCTTCGAAGACTCTGTTCAAACAACTGGCTCCGCAGTACAAGATTCTCCATGTCGCTGCTCATGCGAGTGCTGATAATGTCAGACCCCTGCATTCATCGATTTACCTTGCTGTGGATCCAGAGAGCGATGATGATGGAGTCCTTCGAGCGTTTGAGTTTTTCAACCTGGAGCTGAATGCTGATTTGGCAGTTCTGAGTGCGTGTAACACAGGACGGGTCAGGGATGGTCAGGGATTGGAAGGGCTGGTACGAGGACTGGTATTTGCGGGTGTTCCGAGTGTCGTTGCGACATTGTGGGTTGTGGAAGACGAAGCGACAGCGATGCTCATGGAGCGGTTCTACTCATATTTGAAGCAGGGAGAACGGAAGTCGAGGGCATTGCAGATGGCGAAGCTTGATTTAATCAGGTCTGGGAAGTCAGATCCGTTTTACTGGGCAGGATTTATACTGATCGGTGATGCTTCACCCATAGACTTTTCGGATATAGATAGCACGAGGGAGTGGACGTGGGTCGCTGTTCTTAGTTTGATGGTAGCTCTGATAGAAGTGATAGTCTACAGAAAAGTCGTCACAGAGTGATTACTTCTTCCTGGATGCTCAGACCAGGCTGTCTGCTAGGGGAATAAGCTACAATCTCAGAATGAATGGAGAGGTCGAAAAGCAGAGAATCAGCATTAGATAGCTCAGCCATCCCAGCATCATTCGATTGGAGTCGAGCTCCGACGGATCGTTGATCGGCGGATGGTCTACTTTGATCACGAAATAAAGAATCATCGCCCAGAAGAGCCAGCCTGTCCAACCTACCGGCGTATCGATCCCCATCAGAGGAAGGAACCCCGCAAACCCAATCACCAGCAGTGTCGCGAATGAAGTCCGCGAAATGAATCGATGCTGATTCCCGAACATTGCGTACGCGATATGCCCGCCGTCGAGCTGTCCTATCGGAATCAGATTCATCGCGGTGACGAAGAGGCCAAACCAACCGACACAGAGAAACGGATAGTGGTAGATCTCATTCATCGGCGGGACGAATGATACGGCAGTATCGGGCAGTGTTTGCGACATGACCCAGTAAAGAATAGTGGAACCGAACGATAGGTCTCCTTCCGGCAGTTGAGTGAGCTCCCGGTACTCCGGATGGATCGTGTAGAGATATTCAATGCCGGGAAGCGTCAGAAAACCATAGGTCAAGACCATCAGCGTGGCGATGAAACCCGCAATCGGTCCGGCAATGCCAATGTCGAACATTGCTTTCTTGGTCGGTACCGCCGTGCGTGTACGGATCACTGCACCCAGCGTGCCAAAATTGAGAAACCCGGGAAGCGGTGGAAAGGGAATAAAGAACGGCATCGTAGCGCTCACATTGTGATACCTTGCAGCGAAGAAATGTCCGAACTCGTGGCATGCGAGAATGAACAGGATGGAGATCGAGTAAGGCAGACCGAGCTGGAAGTTCTGGAGATTGAACGCCCCTTCCCCGAGATTCAACCATGGGAGGCCGGCGAGGGTGGTGGTGAAGAACGTGATGAGGAATAACAGAAGGTGGAGGGAGTACTTTTGCTTATATGTTACTTTAACTTCCTGGTGAGCGGGGTCGTTGAGATCAGGGTGCTGGAATTGCTGCGGGTTACTCATATAAGCCGATTCGTCCAGAAGCTCGGCAATAAGTGAACAAGCGTTCTCTCAGTTAATCCATCGTACAACCTCGCAGTGAATGTAACAAAAAGTTTGGTCAAATGAAAGAAAAAAGGCCTGCGGGCACGATCAACGACACTACAATGATCGGTCCGAAGGCCTAATTTCAAAGACCTAATTGTGACCCTTACTTAGGGATAGGTCCGCTGGGAAGATTATTACTTCCCGCCTCCAATGTTACCCTAGGTATTGGCCCGCTGGGCAGGTTGGTACTGCCTGATGCGAATGAGATCGCGAAATTGGTGAAGATCACAAGAGCTAGCGTCACCAATACGGCAACCAACCGTTTGAGAGTTTTGCGCGTGTTCATGATTTAATCCCCCTTTGATTAGCGGTCTTACTTACGCTGTTTGTTGTCGTTTTGAGAAACTCGGCTGAACCGTTCGACCTTAAAGTTGAAGCTAACAATGGGGAAGGACCTTGATTGAATCGTTTAAACAGCAGGCCTTGGCTCGCCGATTTCCAATGAAGTTAGCGAAAACTTACCATTTCGCACCCAAAAAGTCAAGTTTTTTGTGATGGTCTACAAATATTTTTGAACAAATCGGCCAAAACGGCTTGTTTTGGCCGATTATTTCGTGTGATATAGATTACGGACGGAAGAATTCCCTTGACAAGAATA
>JAZGDX010000250.1:0-3064 GCA_036478305.1 Bacteroidota bacterium | reverse complement strand
AGGAGGGATACTCAATCAATCGAGCAGATGAAAATTATCAGAACAAATTCTTTGAGGCGGACAGTTCAATTGGGCTCGTTAACATTGTTCCCGATGACGATGGAATTTACAGAAGATACCGGCCGTTCTTCTTTCACCCGGGACAGGAGATGTACGTTCCGACATTCGCCTTTGCCTGCTTGAATAAGTACTTCGGCCTCCCGCCTTACCAGACTGCAGATCTCTCCCCCGATAATTTCACACTTGCCGATCGCGAGATTCCTCGGTTCGATGAGGTAAGTTTGCTCATTAATTACTACGGTCCCGACCACACCTTTCCGCACTTTGAATTCTTGGACGTCATTGATGATGCAGAGTTCCAAACAGCCGAAGAGCTAGACCTCGAGGTGGACCTTAATCTGTTTGATGACCCGGACGTTGGAGGACTCTTGCAAAGCGGTGTGTTCAAAGACAAGATTGTTCTCGTGGGTTCGGTGGACCCGGTGGATAAGGATCTTCTCCCCGTTGCGTTCGCAAAAGGCAAGACTGAGGGGGATCAACTGATGTTCGGGGTGGAGATTCACGCAAATGTCGTCCAGACTATCTTAGATGAAAACTACATTACGCGACAATCGAAAGCGAGCGAAGTCATCCTTATTTTTGTGTTTACGATCCTGACGTTCTTTACCACTTCAACGGTCAAAGGACTCAAGATCAAGCGCGGCTTTCTTCTCGAGGCAGCTGAGTTTTTCATCGTTGCTGTCTTGATTCTTGGGACCATCGGTCTCGCTATCTGGCTATTCAACCACAATTTCCTGATGGCTGCGGTGAGCCCGGTCATGTCTATTGCCTTCGGGTACGTCGGCAGCACGGTTTACCATTACCTGGCCGAGCGGAAGCAGAAGACGATGATCAAGGGTATGTTCAGTACCTATGTGAACCCGAACGTGGTGGACGAGCTGATTACTCATCCCGAGAAATTGCGCCTGGGGGGTGAACGCAAAGAACTGACTGTGCTCTTCAGCGACATCGCAGGATTCACGACAATCTCTGAAAGCATGACGCCGGAGCAACTGGTCACGTTCCTCAACGAATACCTCAGTGCGATGACGGAAATCATATTTCATTACCATGGAACGCTCGACAAGTACGAGGGCGACGCGATCATGGCCTTCTGGGGAGCTCCAATTCACGAGGACAATCACCCTCTCCTCTGCTGCCAGACGGCAGTTGAAATGCAGAAGCGCCTCGCCGTTTTGCGGGAGAAATGGAAACAGGAAGACAAACCGCACCTCGAGGTCCGGATCGGAATCAACACAGGCGATATGGTCGTGGGAAACATGGGAGGTGTCGGGCGTTTCGATTACACGGTGATGGGAGACAGCGTAAATCTGGGGTCACGACTGGAGGGTGCGAACAAACAGTACCACACCTTCATCATGATCAGCGAGCGCACTCATGAGCTGGTTAAAAAACATGTCACCTCGCGCGAGCTCGACTTGCTGATCGTAAAGGGAAAAACAAAGCCCATCAAAGTGTACGAACTCTTGGGTCTCGTTCAGGACACCATCCCGCCCGAAAAAATCGAGCTTCTCGAATGGTATCAGAAGGGGTTGCAGCAGCACCGCAACCGTGAGTGGAAGGAGGCAATCCAGAGCCATGAAAAGGCACTCACGATCGACCCGGATGATTATCCGACCAAAATCTACATTGAGCGGTCGAAACTGTACGAACTGAACCCGCCGCCTGATGATTGGGACGGAGTCTTTGTCCTCAAATCAAAGTAACCGTCATTTACCTCACCATTCCATCGTTTGGAGAATCGCCTGCTGAGCGTTGAAGATGCGCTGTAGCGTGCCCGAGAGTTTTTTGACGTTGGGGATGGCCGTTAATTCGTAGAACTTATCTCCAGTGTAAAACACGACAGTTCGAACGGTCGTCGCTCCATCGTCGGACGTATATTCATACGAGCAGAACTCACCCCGTTTCAGGCGAAACACACCGGGAGCTCTAAGGAGTTTGGTCGTCGGATAGCGCTCCTGCTTCAGCGAAAAACTCAAATGACCAAGAACCTCTAGTCCGGCCGCTTTTACCTCATCCCGAAGCCTTTCATCACCTCTGATTTCCATCAAGCCCATCGTCGCAGATTGATCTTCCGCAACCAACCATACAAGCAACGCTGGTGACGTTTCTCCATCCTCCGGAACGAACCACCCGTCCGGAATACGCAGACGGACGACGCCATCGGCAGATACCACAGTTTTATCCGACAGTGGATAGGTAAGACGCACGCGACCAGGAGAACAACTCTCGAGAAAAAAAGACCCACTGAAAACAAGCCAAACGACAACGACAAGCAGATAATCAAACCGGATTATCAGTCCAGGGTAACGTTTAGTGAAAATTTTTCTCTCCGGCTTCAATAGCAACGTCGAGCCGATTCTCTTTGGGTGGAATGGGGCAACTGTAGTTTTCATCGTAGGCACAGGAGGGACTGTACGCTAGGTTGAAATCCAGGAGATACGTTTCATCCTGACTCTCTTCGAAATCTAAGTAACGGCCGGCACCGTAGGTCTCCTTACCGTTTGTAGCGTCGGTAAACGGGAGAAAGAGGTACGACTCCGGCTCCGGAATGAACTTGTAAATGTGTAGTCGCTGTGGTTTTCCGCCAACGGCAAAATCAAAATAGCCATATTTGATGGCGTTACGGACATCTCCCGTCGTCGTACCTATCTTCAAGGATTGGGGATTTTCAAACTTCTGAAGAGTGACCCGGAAGATGAATTCTTCACTGGCCTCATAGTACTTCAAACGTCGAAACGCGACTCGATCCTCCCCTTTCAGAGGCGATTCCCCATTCTCTTTGAAAAACTTGTCCTTCACTCTGCGGTATTCGACTACGGATGCCAGATATTCCTCAAGATCACTCGGAGAATCAAACGCGCTCTCGTGCATGGACAAAGCTTGTCCTGCTTTTTCGGATTGATCACATCCAGCGAAGAGAATTCCGGCAAGGGCAAACTCAACCAACGGATGCATTCGGGCGGTCATGGTACTTACTCCGTCGCTCGGGCGAACCGCTCGC
>JAZGDX010000025.1:0-4896 GCA_036478305.1 Bacteroidota bacterium | reverse complement strand
ACGCAGCAACCCCTCGGCGGCAAAGCGCAATTCGGTGGTCAGCGCTTCGGCGAGATGGAAGTGTGGGCACTCGAGGGTTATGGTGCCGCCAAGGTGCTCCAGGAAATGTTGACCGTAAAGAGCGATGACGTGATTGGTCGTGCAAAAGTGTATGAATCTATCGTGAAAGGCGAGAACCTACCCGACTCGAACGTGCCTGAGTCATTCAATGTTCTCGTTCGAGAGTTGATGGGTCTGGGACTCGATCTGAAGATTGAGTAGGATGTCGGAGCTCCTCGTATGTCGAGGACGTTCAGTCAATGAGCCCCGCAACGTAAGGGGCCACTCCGAGAAACAGATTTGGAGGTATTGATAATGCCTTACTTAACGCAAGCGTCAACAATCAAGAAAAAGTTTACAAAAATTACAATTGGTCTGGCATCATCCGACGCTATCCTCGCCCGGTCCTATGGCGAGGTGACGAAGCCGGAGACGATCAATTATCGCTCTTTCCGACCGGAGAAGGATGGTCTGTTCTGCGAGAAGATCTTCGGACCGGTTCGAGATTGGGAATGCCACTGTGGAAAATACAAGCGGATCCGGTACAAGGGTATCATCTGTGACCGGTGCGGAGTCGAGGTAACGCAAAAGAGCGTTCGCCGGGAGCGAATGGGTCACATAGCCCTTGCAGTACCCGTCGTGCATATCTGGTATTTCCGTTCACTGCCGACGAAGATCGGCTACGTCCTCGGAATCAGCACGAAAGACCTTGAAAAGATCATCTACTACGAGTCGTACGTCGTCGTCCAACCAGGTACCAGTGGACTGCGTGGCAAGGATTTAATTTCTGAAGAGCAATATTTTGAGATTATCTCGTCGATGCCGGAGAAGAGTCTGAAGCTTGACGACACCGACCCGAAGAAGTTCATTGCGAAGATCGGTGGCGAGGCGGTCAAGGACTTGTTGAGGCGTATTAACGTCGAGGAGTTGTCCGGGGAACTCCGGGCCCAGATTCGTGAGGAGACTTCGGTTCAGAAGAAACTGGAGGCGCTGAAACGGCTGCGTGTGGTGGAGGCATTTCGCGAACGAGAGGACGGTGGGGGAATCAATAAACCACAATGGATGGTCCTAGATATCATCCCGGTCATACCGCCCGAGTTGCGGCCCCTCGTGCCGCTGGAGGGGGGTCGGTTTGCAACATCGGATCTAAACGACCTCTACAGGCGGGTCATCATTCGCAACAATCGTCTGAGGCGTCTCATCGACATCAAGGCTCCGGAAGTCATCCTGAGGAACGAGAAGCGGATGTTGCAGGAAGCAGTCGATGCTCTTTTCGACAACTCGCGGCGGGTAAACGCCGTTCGGAGCGACAACAACCGCGCCTTGAAGTCGCTCTCCGACATGCTCAAGGGAAAACAGGGTCGATTCCGCCAGAATTTGCTCGGCAAACGTGTCGACTATTCCGGGCGCTCCGTGATCGTGGTTGGTCCAGAGTTAAGACTCCACGAGTGCGGTTTGCCGAAGGACATGGCGGTGGAGTTGTTTAAGCCATTTGTCATTCGAAAGCTGATAGAACGTGGAATCGTCAAGACGGTCAAGAGTGCTAAAAAACAGGTTGATAAGAAAGGCCCTGAGATCTGGGAAATTCTCGAACACGTGATCGATGGGCATCCGGTGCTCCTGAATCGAGCTCCGACGCTCCACCGATTGGGCATCCAGGCGTTCCAGCCTGTGCTCGTCGAGGGGAAAGCGATTCGCATTCACCCGATGGTATGTACTGCCTTCAACGCGGACTTCGATGGCGATCAGATGGCGGTTCACATCCCTCTGTCGTTAGACGCTCAGGTGGAAGCCCGAGTTCTGATGCTCTCGAGCCACAACATCCTCTCGCCTGCGAGCGGGAGTCCGATTGTCCATCCGACACAGGACCAGGTGTTAGGGTGCTATTATCTGACGAAATCGAAAGCCGGTGACCTGGGAGAAGGAAAGGTTTTCTCGTCTCCTGGGGAGGTCATTATTGCGTACCACAACGGTGTCGTCGGCCTCCACGCACGAATCAAGGTTCGCGTCGACGGAAGCCTTATCGAGACGACCACCGGTCGGGTCCTTTTCAATCAGGTTGTCCCGAACGAGATCGGCTTCATAAATGAGCTGCTGAATAAGAAGCGGCTCGTACAGATCATCGCAATTGCATTTCGGAAGCTCGGGAACCTTCGAACCTCCGAATTTCTCGACAATCTCAAGGAACTGGGCTTTCGGTATGCGACCGAAGGCGGCCTCTCTGTGAGTATCAGAGATGTGGTGATACCGAAGGAGAAGGAAGAGATTATCGGAAAGGCCCAGCGTAATGTGGACAATGTCCAGAATCAGTACCTTCGCGGTTTCATAACGAGTGGTGAGCGGTACAATAAAACGATCGATATCTGGACGCGTGCGACGAACCGGGTTGCGGAACGTCTCTTTGATGCTCTTCAGCACTCGCTCAATGGATTCAATTCACTCTATATGATGGTCGACTCCGGTGCACGTGGTTCGAGGGAGCAGGTGCGGCAATTGGCCGGTATGCGTGGTCTGATGGCCAAGCCACAGAAGAGCATGTCAGGCGCAACGGGTGAACTCATCGAGAACCCGATCATCGCCAACTTCCGAGAAGGACTTTCGGTCCTCGAGTACTTCATCTCCACTCACGGTGCCCGCAAGGGTCTCGCAGACACTGCCCTCAAGACGGCCGACGCGGGATATCTGACGCGGCGTCTTGTCGATGTCGCTCAGGACGCGATCATCACGGTAGAGGACTGCGGCACGATCCGCGGTGTGTTGACCGGCGCTTTGAAGGAAGGCGAGGACATCAAGGAACCACTCGCCGAGCGCATCCTTGGACGTGTGGTGGTGCAGGACGTGATTGACCCGCATTCGGGTGCAGTGATTGCGAAGTCGGGAGAGATAATCGATGAGGCGAGAGCGCAGCGAATTTCGGAGACGTCGATCGAGGCAGTCGAAATCCGTTCTGTGCTCACGTGCGAAGCAAGGAGAGGGATCTGCGCGAAATGTTATGGCCGTAATCTGTCGACGGGACACCTCGTTGTGTCTGGCGAAGCTGTCGGTGTCATTGCGGCTCAATCGATCGGGGAGCCGGGCACTCAGCTAACACTCCGGACATTCCATACCGGTGGTACTGCGAGTTTGATTGCTGCACAGTCACAAATTCTTTCGAAATTTGACGGAAGGGTAAAGTACGAAAATATCAAGAGCATTCGTTGGCAGGAGGATGGGCAACTACGGTTCATCGCCATCGGCCGGAGCGGAGTGATTACCATCCTCGACGAGGACAATCGAATGCTGACGAAGTACGACGTGCCGTACGGCGCCACACTCCTTGTAAAGGATGGTGAGACGCTGGAACGTGGGAGCCTCATCTACGAGTGGGATCCCTATAATGCCGTGATCATTTCGGAACATCCCGGAGTGGTTCGGTACCAGGATTTGAAAGAGAATGCCACGTATCGGGAAGAGCCCGATGAACAAACGGGCCACATCCAAAAGGTGGTGATCGATTCTCGTGATCGCAACCTGAGTCCGCGGCTCAACATTGTTGGCAAGAAAAACCAGAAGGTCGGCAGCTACATCACCCCGACGCGCGCACATCTTGTCGTGGAAAACGACCAGGAGATCAAAGCGGGAACAGTGCTCGTAAAGATTCCTCGGGACATTGGGAAGACACGCGACATCACCGGAGGCTTACCGCGTGTGACGGAATTGTTCGAAGCGAGAAGTCCGAGCGACCTCGCAGCCGTGAGTGAAATCGATGGTGTCGTCCGGTTCGGACAGCAGAAACGCGGCGGTCGCGAGGTGATCGTTACCAGCCATGATGGGAAGGACAAGAAGACGTATCTCATTCCACTTGGCAAACACGTCTTGGTGCAGGAGAACGACGTCATCCGAGCTGGTGAGCGGCTGTCCGACGGAGCAGTCGACCCCGACGATATTCTTCGCATCAAGGGTGTGGCGGCGGTGCAAGAATACCTGGTGAATGAGATCCAGGAAGTGTACCGCATGCAGGGCGTGAAGATCAACGACAAGCACGTCGAGATCATCGTGCGCCAGATGATGCAGAAGGTTCGAGTGGCAGTTCCAGCGGATACGGGGTTCTTGGAAGGGGATTACGTAGATAAGTTGAAGTTTCACGAGGAGAATGAGAGCATCAAGGATAAAGTGGTGATTGTGAACAAAGGAGACACAAAATTCAAGAATGGTCAGCTTGTGATCAAGAAGAGAGCGCGAGAGGTGAATGGGGAGCTGAGGAAGAAAAGCAAGAAGCCGAGCGAATATCGGGAGGCGGAACCGGCAACCTCAGAGCCAGTGCTGCTGGGTATCACTTCGGCGGCGCTGTCAACAGATAGCTTCATCTCAGCTGCGTCATTCCAGGAGACAACAAAGGTTCTTACAGACGCCGCAATTGAGGGGAAAGTCGATAATCTGATGGGTCTGAAGGAGAACGTGATCATGGGAGACCTCATCCCCGCCGGGACAGGACTGAAGAAGTTGCGTGATGTCATGGTGATGACGGAAGAAGAAGGGGTGGAGGAGGAAGTAGCTGTGGAAAAGAAGCGGGTGGGTGTGAAGGGGGGCGGAAAAAGGGTGAAGGCGGCGGTGACGTAACAGGAGTTTATTGACATTAGTGCGAATAATGGGTACACTGTAAAGATTTGTCGCTTATCGGCAACTGCAAGGGAGTAATATTCATTGCCAACGATCAATCAACTCGTTCGCACCGGAAGAAAGACGGTTGCGTGGAAGACCAAATCTCCGGCTCTCGAACGATGCCCACAAAAACGTGGTGTGTGTACTCGCGTGTACACGACAACTCCGAAGAAGCCTAATTCTGCTCTACGGAAGGTGGCTCGTGTGCGATTGACA
>JAZGDX010000249.1:0-4211 GCA_036478305.1 Bacteroidota bacterium | reverse complement strand
GACCCTAATTCGCCAACAGGATGCCTGAGCGAAGCCTTCCCCACCTAAGAGGCATCTCGATCCGAGATGTCATCAAGCTCATGTAATCTCCAGCTCACTTATTGTCGGCCGTGCTGATCGCCGAGATTCGCTTTTATTGGCATCCGTTTCAGCCACAGGACCGAGATGTTCGATTGTACATTCTCGGTGATCAGTGCACGCACTCTTCGCACAGAGTATTCAATCCGTTTGATGTTTTGAGCAGATATTACTACTTTCAGAAGACCGCACGGACTTTTGCGCCCATATGCCGGCAATCCGACAGCTTGAAATCCAAACCCGCCTCATCGATGCCATAGAAGATCTCTATTTCGTCCTCTCGCTGGAGACTCTTCAGGTGTTCCGGTTTTGCTGGGGGAACTTCCGAGGTCGTCGCTGACTGGGCCGCGGGCCTCGCGCTGGTGAATTCGTGCCCAATAAGTCGATGCAGGGTGTATGAAGCCGTGCGTCTGGACGAGAAATCGGAGTTCAACAGGATACATCGGATTCAGAAAAAGTCCCCAGCATGGTCTCCTGATCAAGGGATATGCGGTCGTTGTCTGGAGTACTCAGAACTTGAATGAATAGCGTTTGAGGCTCTGTTAACTGTTTGGACAGAGGGTCTTGAGCACAAATGCTTGGACGAACGATTCGTGCAAATGTGGCATTCCTGGTCGCAGCTGTGCTCGTGTTGCGACTAGGGGTGCTCTTTGCTCAGTCACAAACACAATCAGTCCGCTGGAGCGGACAGATTCGTATGCGGTCGGAGGTTGATGGGCGTGATTTCAACCAGGAAACGCCCCCCAACACCTTTACGCTGCTTCGCTCTAGGTTGGGAGCGGAGATCGTCCCCGTTGAGAATGTCAAAGTCTTCCTTCAAGTTCAGGACTCTCGCGTTTTCGGAGAAGAGAAAACTGCTTCAGGATCTTTCAGCACGCTGGCGGGAACGAGCAATCTCGACCTTCATCAAGGTTATGTAGAAATCAATGAGTTCCTTGCTGAACCATTGAGCGTGAAGATCGGTCGTCAGGAGCTCAAGTATGGGAACGAAAGGATCATTGGAGCAGTCGGGTGGCATAACGTGGGACGCTCCTTCGATGGGGTGCTTCTTCGGCTTGGACTGAAGGCAGCTTTGATTGACTTTTTTGCGATGAAGACCGGTGAGACGGCAATCTATCCTCCGGTGGCAACCCCGACGTCGACAGCGCATGTGCGGAATGCAGGATCGGAATTGTTCGGGATCTATGGAACTTTTGAGAGTCTGATTGCCGACGCATCAGCTCTCTATCTTCTCTTTGAGTGGAATAGGAACCAGACAGTGGCAGGACTGAACGACTTGGAACGATTTACTATAGGTTCGTACGCGAAGGGAAAAATCGATCTGGTTGACTTTGTGGCCGACTTTGCATATCAAGGGGGGAAGCGCCAAGGTACGGATGTCTCTGCTTACATGTTAACCGGAGCAGTCGGATACTCGTTCAGTGAGGTGCCGTTGCGCCGGCTCTCTGTTGGATACGAGTTGCTCTCCGGCACTTCTCCTACGAATTCGGAATACCAGTCGTTTGATCCCGCGTTTCATACGGGTCACAAATTCTATGGGTTCATGGATTATTTCATCAGCATTCCTGACAACACAGAAACTCGCGGGTTGAGCGATCTTGTTCTGCATGCTTTCTTCAAGGTGTCCGAGCCGATCGACTTCAAGGCGTGGTTTCACAATATTCGGCAGGACGAGACGAGTACCGGAAAGAAAGCGCTGGGACAAGAAATCGATCTAATTGTTTCTTATAGCTATACGGATAGAGTTGTGTTCAGTTTCGGTGCTTCGACGTTTCTCCCCGCATCCCAAATGCGGAGGAGGTTCAGGGGGAGCGATGCGGCTTTTTGGTCATTTCTGAGCGCTGAGGTCTCATTTTGAATCGCGGAGTCAAGACTCCAAAGATTCCCCCGTACTGCGGCCCGCGGGTTTAACTTGAGTCCCCGGGAGGAGCTACTCACCATCACATGCAGCAGTGATGTCGAAGTGGGAAAAACATCCCGACGCGAGCGAGCTAGTAGCAGATCAAAATCGTGCGATGGTTGCGATCGGAGGGTAAGACCATGCTTGATGTCTCAAAGAAGGTCAGAACGCTGCGAACGGCGACCGCAAGTGCCTCGCTGAAACTTAGACGAGAGACTGTTGAGTTGCTTCGCCACAACAGCATCCCCAAAGGCGACCCGCTCACCGTAGCCAAGGTAGCGGCCGTTCAGGCAGCGAAGAACACAAGTAACCTGATACCCTACTGCCACCCGATACACGTCGATTTCGTCGACTGCAGGTTTAATGTGACGGACACCAGAATAGAAATCGAAACAGAAGTCAAGGCAATCGACAGAACCGGTGTCGAAATGGAAGCACTCTGCGCTGCAACCGTTGCGGCCTTGACGCTGTATGATATGATGAAGATGCTCGATGAAACGATGGAAATCGGGGACGTGAAACTCACCGGCAAAAAAGGGGGAAAATCGGATTTCAAGGATCAGTTTGAAGTTCCTCTCCGCGCTGCGGTGTTGGTGATGTCGGACTCGATTGCATCGGGTAAAAAAAAGGACCTTTCCGGACAATTAATCGTTGAGCGGCTCAGAAAAGAGGGTGTGGATGTCGTTGACTACAAGATCATCCCGGATGACACCGAAGGCATCAAGCAGGAACTGATCAGGTATTCGGATGAGATGAAAGTCGATCTCGTGGTTACGACAGGAGGAACTGGTTTCTCTCCTCGTGATTTTTCCCCTGAGGCAACTCGAGAGGTGCTTGAGCGGCTGATTCCAGGGATCCCGGAGGCTCTTCGAGCGTACGGTCAGGACCGAACCCCCTATTCGATGCTCTCTCGCGGAATAGCCGGCATCCGCGGCACGACATTGATCGCCAACCTTCCCGGTTCGAAAAAGGGCGTTGCCGATTCCCTCGATGCTCTCTTTCCAGCCGTTCTTCACTCATTCAAGATGCTCAAGGGAGCGGGGCATGAACACCGCAAGAAAGGCGCAGCCAGGAATGAGTCATGATCAGCTTTAAAGAGGCACGCAGGAGAATTCTAAGAAAAACTATGCCGCTTCCAAGAACTCGAGTTCGGCTGTCGGATGCAGCTGGCTACGTTTTGGCTGCTCCTGTGATCACGAGGTATCATATCCCCCGATTTGATTCGTCAGCAGTTGATGGGTACGGTGTGCACTGGCAGGATGTTACTTCAGCGTCGGAGTCGTCTCCAGTGAGTTTGCGACTCGCCGGAGCGGTCAGGGCGGGCGACGTAAGCAAGAAAACGGTCCCTCGCGGCAGTTGCGTCAAGCTCATGACAGGCGCGAAGGTTCCCAGGGGCGTTGACGCGGTGATCATGAGGGAACATACAGAAGAAGTGAACCACGCCGTTACAGTAAGTTCTCCGGCAAAGCGGGGTGACAATGTTCGTCTAAACGGAGAGGAGTTTACGAGGGGTGCTGTCGTTGTGAGCGAAGGAGCGCTCATTACTCCGACTGCTGTGGGTCTGCTAGCCACAGTAGGGTGTTCAACAGTGAGAGTGCGTCGAAAACCAAAGGTGGCCCTGATCGTCACGGGGAACGAGCTTGTTGCCGCGGACAAATCCCCGAAGGAGGGAAAGATCAGAGACTCGAACTCGCCTGCGCTGGTTGCCGCTCTGCAGCGCCTCGGGGTAAAGCCCGGGATGGTGGCTCGAACCGTGGACTCACGCGCTGCTATCGGCAGGGCACTAAACTCTGCGTTGAAGGTCTCTGATGTCGTGATCACGGTGGGAGGAGTGTCAGTCGGAGACTTTGACTATATAAAGGATGTAGCTGAGAGGTGCGGCATTGAAAGGGGATTCTGGAGGGTCGCGATCAAGCCGGGTAAGCCACTCTTCTTTGGAACGAAGGGCAGAAAGCTTGTGTTCGGCCTACCAGGAAATCCAGTGTCAGCGCTGATCACTTTCCATTTGTTCGTAGTACCGGCAATACACAAAATGATGGGAGGCAAACTCAAGGAGGATTTACTCCTCAGGGCCCGTCTCGAGCATTCTCTCTCGAGGAACCCGCATCGCATGGAGTTCGTCCGCGGTCTGGTTCGGCGGAGAGCGTCCGACGGGTTGGTGGTCTCTTCTACACGTGGCCAGGGCTCTCATATGCTCGGAGGGCTCGCGGCTGCAAACTGCATCATTTACGTG
>JAZGDX010000248.1:0-2293 GCA_036478305.1 Bacteroidota bacterium | reverse complement strand
CTGTTCAAACCTATCGCACCGGCACGATCCTGAGAATTCGATCGTCGTCCTCAAACGGTCTCGCTCGGCTATCGCGATTGCTCGTGCAGAAATAGATTGCCCCATCCGGTCCCTCCGTGATATCACGTATTCTTCGAAATTCACCTTCAAGCAGTCGCTCTGTTCTTGATACCTTCCGCGGGTTACTCGGGTCCAGAACAATTCTGTGTATGTGCTGTCCCCGCAACGCTCCGAAGAAGTAGTTCTCCTTGAATTTCGGGATGAGATCGCCGCGGTAGAATGTTCCGCTTCCCGGTGCCACTGCAGGCGTGTACTCGAGCAACGGACTGACCATCCCTTTACGTCTCTGTCGGTGATGGACAGTCGGCCAGCCGTAGTTTTTTCCCGCCTCGATGATGTTGACCTCGTCACCTCCTCCGGGTCCGTCAAATCCGGAGGGTCCATGCTCGGTCTCAAACAGGAGTCCGCTCCCCGGGTGCCAGTCGATACCCTGTGCGTTGCGACAACCGAATGCATAGATCGGAGAGTCTCGAAACGGGTTATCTGACGGTACGCTGCCATCGTCGTTGACTCGAAGAATCTTCCCGCCGAGCGATTGCAGCTCCTGAGCAATCTGGCGATCGGTCGCGTCCCCCGTGGTAACATACAGTTTCCCGTCCGGTCCAAATCGAATTCGACAGCCGTTGTGGAATCGTGCCCCAGGAAGTTCGTCGACGATTACACTCCTCTGAGCCAGCATCGCCTTGCGAAGTCGGTAGCGTACAACCCGATTCCTCAACCCATCGCGCGCTCGATAGGTGTAGCTTACGTACAGGAGGCTGTCTTGCGAAAAATTTGGATGGAGAGCCAGCCCCATCAATCCCCCTTCACCGCGATGGACGACTTCTTCCAGCTCAGCAATCAGCATCGGCGATTTTGATCCAGCGCGAAGAACTTGTAGCCGTCCCGGACGTTCCGTGAAATACAGGTCACCGTTTGGTCCGAACACCAGTGACCAGGGTATTTCAAGATTCGAGAGAACAACCTCGACTCTAAACTGGACACCGTCCTCCGTTTTGTAGACGGCTTCCTGCGAGAATCCCTGCGACGCTATCAGAAAGAGGAGTAGGGAAAAAAAGCATTTCTCCGGGAGGCGGGTCATCGTTGATGCACCTCATGTGGGAAGATGAAGAACACCGTCCATCTCACCTTGGACAGAATGATGGTAGAAAATCGCGAAGGAAAAAGCAAGCGCATAGTCCGGACAAGAGAATCAATGCCAGTCGTACGAATCACCAGGTTTTCGTCTCCCCGTGTTTCATCAGCCAGAAATTGTCGCGTGGAAGATGCAGGCGTGCAACTTCAGCCTCGACCCGGCGTGGAGGCTCCAGGAACGGCTCATCCGAAAGGTTGTACGTTCCCCAGTGTATCGGAACGAAGAATCTCGCCCTCAGGTCAAGATATGCCTGCACCGCCTCCTCCGGATCCATGTGAACCGGCCTCATGAGGTTCTGGGGCTCGTAAGCTCCAATCGGCACTGCGGCAACGTCGAAGCCATCAAATTTCTCGCCCAGGTCACGAAAACCATACCAAAAGCCACTATCTCCTGCGAAATAGAATTTTTTCTCTCCGCCGATCAGTGCGTACGATGCCCAGAGCGTCGAATTACGGTCAAAAGGAGTGCGGCCGGAAAAATGCTGCGCGGGCTCGCAGTGGACCGTCAAATGCTTCATTGGATGAGATTGCCACCAATCCAGCTCTGCTACCGTTCGCACACCGAGCTCGAGCAGAGGCTCTCTCAGTCCCAACGGAGCAACCATGGTTGCCGATGGATTCTGCGCTGCGATGGCTCTCAGGGCATCGACGTCGAAATGATCGTAGTGATTGTGCGAAATGATCACTCCATGAAGCTCCGGGAGCCGGTCGATACGAAGGGCGGGTTTCGTCCAGCGACTCGCGCCTACCAAGTTCATCGGTCCAACCCGCGGCGCCCAGACAGGGTCAGTCAGGATATTCAACCCTTCCATTTGAATAAGGAAGGTGGAGTGTCCGATCCAAGTGATGGTATTTTTTGTACGGTTCTGACTGAGAAACGCGAAGTCGGGTTCCGTAACCGGAGGGACTTCGGTCGGCGGTGTGCCACCAATTCGCCTCCCCATAAACCCCAGAAAGTCGAGGAAGTCGATATCCCCTTCTATGAAGTCCGGATCGAGGTTACGAAAGCCATTGTCAAGATGGTGAAAGGGCACAGAAGATGACGGCTGGTTTTGGGCATGACTGAGTCCCGTCAAGTCACGGTTGAGAAGCGTCGCGA
>JAZGDX010000247.1:0-2170 GCA_036478305.1 Bacteroidota bacterium | reverse complement strand
GGGTGGAGGCGTAAGGATCTCGGGCAAGACCATCGGGAAAGACATTCCGCTCGAAGGATGGGCGGACGGCTATCGCAAGACATTGGCCTGGATCCTCGATCTATATGCCTGGGCCATGCGCGCGGATTGTATAACCGAGACTGGTGACGTGATTGGAATCCTACTGCTCGATGAAATCGAGCAACACCTGCACCCTTCGATGCAGACCAATCTGCCCTCTCGACTCGCCAAGCTGTTGCCGCATGTGCAGATTATCGCCACAACTCACAGTCCGCTGGTTGCATTGGGGGCTGCGCCCGACGAACTTGTGGTTCTCAAGAGACAAGGTCGCCATGTAATCGCCAACGAGTCCGTCACTGACTTTCATGGCTATTCTGTGGAGGACGTGCTTTCTGATCCGAAGTTGTTCAATTCCGATACATACGAACCGGAGGTGACCGAGAAGCTTGAGCGCTACCGTACGCTTGCCAGCAAACCTCCAATTAGGCGCTTGCCGAAGGAGAAGAAAGAGCTTCGGAAACTCGGCTCCGAATTGGCTGCGCAGCAGACACCGGAAGTCGGCAAGGACCCCATCTTAAGCAAACTTCAAAAGATTCTGCGGAAACATAATCTCTAGCAGGGAGCCGAGCGATGATCTATGTCCAACGCGACCAGGAGGACGAAGATGGGAACGTTATTGAGCCAAACGCTGCTTGGTTTCGCCGAGCTGCAAATGCAACGGCAACAGCGATCACGGAAAGTGACGAACACAAAGTGGACAGGGCGATATACGCCCACACGGAAGTCAAGAAAGCTCTGGAGCGCCTGTTTCATGACAAATGCGCCTATTGTGAATCCAGCGCTACAGCGACTTCAGATTGGGATGTCGAGCACTTCCGTCCCAAGGGCCGCGTCGCGGAACGTGAGGATCATCCCGGATACTATTGGCTCGCCTACAAGTGGCAGAACCTCTACCTGTCATGCCAACACTGCAACCAATCGCGGAAAGACCGGCCTCGCTGGGGGGATCCATCTGAACTCCCGGCTGGCGGGAAGGCCGATCAGTTCCCGCTACTTGATGAGACCACCAGGGCAATGGGTCCGTCAGACGACGTTAGTGCGGAACATACTCTATTGATCGATCCGTGCCTCTCCAATCCAGAGGACTACCTGGGATATGACCCGACTGGTCAGATATTCTCCCCAAACGATGACCCGCGTGGGGGAAAGACGATTGAAGTATTTCACTTGCGCCGTAGGCGCCTCAGGGATTATCGGCGTAATACGATGAAGATTGTCAAAGCTGTCATGAAACTTCGTAACATCAACTACGGTGCTGCGGCCGAGATGATGGCGTTAATCGAAAACCAGTACCACGCTGGAATCGCGCGATATGTTGCAAAGCATCCAGCCGACTTCGGGGAGTGAGTCGGCGAGTGTTGCGGCGTTTTGCGAACTTGACAGGAGTACGGAGTGCGATGGTTGACGTTGATAAAGATTCTTCTCATTATCTACGAACGGATGACCCGGTGGCTTCACGAGAGGCATACGGACTGGAGCTTATTCTAGATCTGCACGGCTGCAACGCCGGCAGGTTCACGCGACGTGAGATAGAGCAGTTCTGCGAAGAACTTTGTCAGTTGATCGACATGGACCGCTGCGACCTGCACTTCTGGGATGATGTCGACGTACCGGAACAGGAGCAGCAGACCCATCCCAAGACAAAGGGAACCAGCGCGGTGCAGTTCATTCTCACGAGCACGATCGTGATCCATACGCTCGATATGATGAAGGCTGTGTACGTAAACATTTTTTCGTGCAAGGAGTTCGACACGGATGAAGCGGCGAAGTTTACGGCAAAGTGGTTTGGTTCAACGAACTGGACGGCCAACGTGGTAGTCCGCCGCTGACATTGCAAAAACAGTTCGATTACGAAGATTTCAGACAAAGATTGGAGCCTGAAAAACATGATGAAAGTATACGAAACATCGTTGAGAATTCCTGCGATATCCGGCAACGAAAGTCTGCTTGAGAATTTTGCACGTGAAGTAGGGGCGCACCTGCCTCCCAATACGCTTCCCGTCCGATTTGTGGTCACGCAGTCTGATGACACGGTCTATCACGTCGAATTGGGGGTGCTGGAGTATGAGGCGGCAGTCCCTGCCATTGATTCCATTTTTCGGTTTTCAAA
>JAZGDX010000246.1:0-3118 GCA_036478305.1 Bacteroidota bacterium | reverse complement strand
GCGTTGGCCCGTAAAATTCTATTTGGTACAGTTGTCGGGGGGCAGGTCACCCTGTTTAGTACTTCCTGATGTGAAACCCCTTTAGATCCAGTCTAATAGGAAGATCTATGGTAGGGAGAATAGATGGGTCCATTCTTCGGTTAAATATATATGGCGGGCCTTTGCCACATCGAGCGACTCGCTCAACGTCCTCCCGGACTGGATCTGTTCCGCCGTAATTTTCATCAAGTTGAAGTCGAACATCGAAAATCCGTCCAGCACAGAAAAGGTTTGGGCATCGGCATCTTCAACCACCAGAAACAAACCTCTGCGCTGATCCTTGCCGTCGTTCCTTTATGCTAGCCGGAGAAAAACACTCAAATATACTTGTCCAGACTTAGCCTGAGCTTGTGCTCACGCCCTTTCTTCTAGTTGGATGGAGTTTTTCGGGGGGACAGGGGACCGTGTCGCAGCTCGTCTTATTGGTCGACGCCGCGATAGACGCTTAGCTGTTCCGTTCGTGAGATCTCTTCGATGATACGTCGTCCGAAGACGCTGGTGCCCTTGTCATCAACGGCAGAACAGAAGGCGGCGAGGCCGAGTTTTCCGGGAGCTACAGCCATGATACCCCCCGAAACTCCCGTCTTTGAGGGTAATCCCACCGAAAAGGCATACTCGCCTGAGCCGTTATAAAGACCGCACGTCGCCATTAGTGTCACCACCTGATTCACCTGATCGGCAGAAAGGCGCAGTTCAGAGACAGCAGGAGCGTCCCCGCGAGCGGCGAGTAGCGCAGCAAAGGTTGCCAGATCGTCACAGCTGACTCTGATCGAGCAGGCGTAGAAATAATCGGTAAGAATGGCTTCAACGTAGTCCACACGCGTCTGCTCGGCTGGCCGTGGCCGATGTTCGAAGCATCCACGGTGAACTAACTCCCAGGCGAGCTTCCGGTTTATTTCGCCAAACTCGGTCTCGGATTGAAGTACGCTGGTGTCGACATCGACATCGTCATCTTTACAGGCCTTCCGAACGAAGGCGAGAAAGTTCTCACGGCGCGCCTCGGCAGTCTCCTCCGGCAGCATCGAAGCCATCAGAATGGCACCTGCGTTGATTACCGGATTGAAGGGCACTTGCTTGCGCTCGATCTCGATCCATTTCGGGTCAGCATCAAATGGATCACCCGTGGGCTCTCGCCCTATCCTGGAAAACACGAATTCAATGCCTCGACGGTGAAGAATGTAGGCCAGCAGGAAGGGCACGCAGACTGCTTGAGTCGTGAACTTGAAATCCGTGTTTTGGCCACCTCCCACGATCACTCCATCAAGTGTACAGAGGCTCACCCCACGGTTTTCGGGCAATACTTTAGCCAGTTCTGGAATGTATGAAACCACCTGGCCGGAAGTGGTCTTGAGACCTGTTTGTTCGACCAACTCTTCAAGCGACTTCGAGGTCTCATAGGTCTTGAGGGAGAAACGAAGCCGAGGACGGGAAAGAATGCCAAGCTCCTCATCCCGTGAAATTCTCTCCAACGCGTAGACTCCGAAGCACGAGTTGCCGGCGGGATCAAGAGCAGGACCATATGTGGCGATGCCCATTTTTCCGGGCACGGCGGTGAGGATTCCACCACCTACACCGGACTTGGCCGGGATCCCTATCTTGGAGGCAAAAGTGCCAGACCCGTCATACAAGCCGCAGCTCGCCATGAGTGCAATGACCATCGTGATGTCTTCCTCGGACGCATGTCGTTCTCCAGTTTCGGGGTCGACTCCTAGATTAGCGAGGAGCCTTCCGAAACGGGCGAGATCAACGGTCGTCACCCCGATGGAGCACTGTTGGAAGTAGACATCGAGAACTCCTTCGATAAACTCAACGGCAGCTATGTTGCTCTTGTACGAAAACACGCGACGGTCGTTCATGATCCAGGCAAGGGAACGGTTGTTGTGACCCGTCATTTTCTCCGAGCGATAGACGGCTTCGTCAACCTCGAGCTTCGGATTGCCGCAGACCTTGCGGCAAAAGCTCAGGAATCCCGCGAATTGCTCCTGGGTATTACTTCCTGGGAACATAGAGCTCACAACAATGGCGCCGGCGTTGATCATTGGATTCAATGGCCGCTTGCTCGCGACCTGAAAGCGCAACCCCGAGTTAAAAGGCTCACCCGTCGGCTCCTTGCCCACTCGTGAAAAGACCTGTCTTGGCCCGGTCGATTCGAGGGCATAAAGCAGTGCAATCGTCTTGGAGATAGACTGGATCGTGAATTCTTGTTCGCAAGCGCCAGCCGATAGTGTGGTTCCATCCAGGTAGCAGATGGAGATACCTCGGTCATCTGCGTTGGCCTGGCTGAGTTCCGGAATGTAATCGGCAAGTCGTCCTTTGGGGGCTTCGAATTCGGCCTCGTCAAGCAGAAGCTGAAGCTCCGACTCGGTCCCATATTGTGTCAGCTTCGGCGATCGAGGAAACTGGGGTTTCAACACGTTAGATTTCAAGAGTGACCTCCTACTGGGCCCCGCTATCGAGGGGTGCTCTAGACCCATTGAAAATAATGTAAATACTGGTTAATTACAACTTGTAAACATTCCATTATTTCTATTATTTCTACGATTGCAGTCTATTTGAGCCCATTTTGCCCATTATCTGGCCACCAGATTGAGGTCTCTGTGAATGACACCCTTCTCATGAGCGGCTTCCACTCCCTCGGCGATCTGTCGACACACTTCCAGTGCCTCTTCTACTGGGAGTGGGCCTTTGGCAACCTTCTCAGCTAGGGTGTCGCCTGGGACCAGTTCCAGCACCAGGAAATGAATGTCATCCGAGTGTTCAAAGCTATGGATGGCAGCAATGTTGGGGTGATTCAGTGAGGCCAGGAGCTTGGCTTCTCTCTCAAACCTGGCCAGCCGCTGCGGGTCTTGGGTGAACTGTTCGGGTAGCACCTTGATGGCGACTTCACGGCTCAGGTTGGTGTCCTTGGCCCTGTACACCTCACCCATGCCGCCCTGGCCGATCACCCTTCCAGAGTCAGTAGCTAGTCAATCCGCAGGCTTTGTATCACCTGGTGACAGTGATCGAATGTCCAAATGTCTGCCCCACCCAAGCGATCAATCCACTTTGGCACCGTTAGGTCAGCGCACTCTTGTGTCAC
>JAZGDX010000245.1:0-5724 GCA_036478305.1 Bacteroidota bacterium | reverse complement strand
GAACATCATCGACCGAGAGGTAGAATCGTGGTCAAAGTTCCGCCGCGGGCTCCCCAAAGGAGACCAGGAGCTGTTCGATGACCTTTTCCGGGCTGCGCGTATCCACCTGGCAGAAAATTTCTATGCCATGCGTGTGATTCCGTTCGAGAGCATTATGATGTCGATCGTTCTCGAACAGCTCAAACGCATCAAGCAGCTCGAAACGCGTCTTGCCCGACTGTCGACGACTCGTCCCAAAGGGACCTTCGGTCTACGAACTGTCGGTTCGTAGAGATAGACTCGTAGGGGAGAATACCCATGCGGACCACCGTGAAGGGGTGGCTGTTTGACCTTTACCCATCGCCAGAAGGAATTACGCTCTGGCTAATCGATGAGGAAGGAGCCAAGAAGCGCTGCCACGCACCATTCGTGCCGTGCTTTTATCTCCACCTTAGCCCTGTGGACCGGAAACGCGTTCCGCCACTGGTTAGCCGATGCGGCATCCCCCTCTCCATCGATTTCACCACGAAGACAGAGTTCTACTCCAACGAAGCGTGGGACGTCGTGCAAATCAACGTCCACGACGCCACGAGGATGCGGGAAGCGGTGTCCTTCTTCGAGCGATTTTTTCCCCATTTTGCCTTTTTCAACTCCGACATCCCGGTCCAGCAGCTCTACCTGTACCACACCGGACTGTTTCCTCTCGCGTACGGGGAATACTTTATCGAAGAGGAGGGTACACTCCGCGATGGGATTTCACCCCTTCGGGACTGGATTCTCCACGACCGCCTCGATGCGCTGGAATACACCACGCCGCCGCTGACCCTGATGGTACTCCGGAACGCAAACCCCGATTTTATCGGGGTGCCTCCCAAATACCAGCAGCATCTGCAACTGGAGATCTCCTACAACGGGACAACGTACATGCTGGAAGAAGAAAACCCCCACGACCTTCTTCAAACAGTGAACTGGCATCTCCACCGAGAGGATCCCGACATTCTCATTACCGAATATGGGGACGCAACACTCCTCCCAACGCTGACACGGTTGGCTCAGCAGCTGCGCGTTCCCCTGCTGCTCAACCGCGACCATCAAATGGGCTACTTCACCTCCAGGGAATCGAGCTACTTCCAGTATGGAAAGATTGTGCATAAAGACGGCGCCTTCGAGCTGGCAGGACGATGGCACATTGACACGGAGAATTCCTTCACCATCGGCGAGGCGGACCTCGACGGTCTGTTCGAGGTAGCGCGACTAACGCAGATCCCCGGACAGCATCAGGCCCGCACGACCATCGGCTCAGGATTGTCCTCGATGCAGCTTTCCTGGGCATACCGCAACAACGTCCTGATTCCCTCCAAGAAACGAGAGCCGGAGGATTTCAAGTCCGCATCAACTCTCCTCCTTGCCGATCGCGGGGGACTGATCTTCCGGCCTCCCCTCGGGTATCACGAACGGGTCGCCGAGCTTGATTTCGTCTCCATGTACCCGTCGATCATGGAACAGCACAACATCTCCCCGGAGACCATCAACTGCCGATGCTGTCAGAACGCGGTGGTGCCCGAGCTCGGCTATACCATCTGTGAAAAGAGACGGGGCGTCGTTCCGGAGACCCTGGGACCGGTCCTTCGGAAACGCGCGCACTACAAACAGAAGAAGCGTGAGCTGAAGAGCAGGAACGACCCACGGTGGAAGCTCTACGATCACCGCCAGAATGCGTTGAAGTGGATGCTCGTGACCTGCTTCGGCTACCTCGGCTACAAGAACGCCCGATTTGGGAAAATCGAGGCGCATGAATCCGTGAATGCGTTCTCGCGGGAAACAATTTTACACACGAAGGAGATAGCCGAGCGCAGCGGGTTTACGTTTGTCCACGCTATCGTGGATTGCATCTGGCTGAAAAAAGAGCGAGCAAGCGAAGAAGCGTACCGGCATCTCTGCGAAGAGATTCGCAGCGCGATCGGCATTGACATCTCACTGGAAGGTATCTACGATTGGATCCTCTTCCCCGCCTCCAAGATGGATCCGGCGCTACCCACGGCAAACCGCTACGTCGGCTGGTACCACCACCGAGAACTCAAAGTCCGCGGCCTCGAGGTGCGCCGTCGGGATACACCCCGCTTCGTTAAGAACATGCAGACCGAAATGCTCGAACGGATGTCCCTCGCCCGAAGCATCGCCGACATCGAGGAGGCGCTTCCCGACCTCCTGGAGATCGTCCACCGCTTTCTCACCATCCTCCGTAGTGGGCATGCAAACCCGATGGAGCTCGTCATCCGCCGGCACATCTCACGGGAGGCTGGCGAGTACACGAACAACAGTGTCAGTGCACTCGTTGCGAAGATGGTCAAAAACCTCGGCGTCCATCTAGCGCCCGGCGAGATGATCGAATACATCATCATCGACCAGTCGGGGAAAAAACGACCGGAGAAGGCAATGCCCCTCGCACTCTATGCGTTCGAGGATGGATACGACATCGAGAAGTACACGGAACTACTCCTGAAAGCGGCCGAAACAACCCTCCTGCCGTTCGGCCAGAATCTCGAACGACTTCAGGAACATTTCGGGCTTCAGCGCAAGCCAGCACGCCGCGTTTTACGTCCGTATCCGACGAAGTCTAAATCCAACTCTGCGACAACGCAAAAAACCTCCGCAACCTATCACCTATTCGTCTGAATCGCCTCGCGGCATATCCCTGCCCATTTCGATCTCGATCCGAGCGAAGCCCCGTCGCGCACAAAGTCCGGGCTTGCCATTCCCAAATTTCTGCACTATCTTTTCCGTCACCACTTCCAGGTGAAACCCATGTGCGGACGCTACACGCTCGCAAAAGACCTTGCGGAAATCAAAAAGCGGTTTGACGTTACAGAAGCTCCGAAGGATTTCAAGCCGCGCTACAACATCGCTCCGAACCAGCAGGTACCGATCATCCTTCTTGATGGAGAAAAGAAGATTCGAAAGATGGGACTCGCCCGCTGGGGACTTATTCCATCGTGGGCGGACGATCCTTCCATCGGGAATCGAATGATTAACGCACGATCGGAGACTATCACAACCAAGCCATCGTTCAAGAACCTATTCAAGAAGAGACGATGTATTGTCCCAGCGGATAGCTTCTATGAATGGAAAAAAATCAGTGCCAAGGAAAAAATTCCCGTGCGCGTGCTTCTGACGAATGAGGAGCCGTTCGGATTTGCCGGCCTCTGGACGACCTGGAGGCCTGGAAATGGAAATCCCATCGTGAGCTGCGTCATCATTACGACAGAGCCGAACGAAATGATGGCCGAAATCCATAATCGAATGCCGCTCATCCTCGACGAAAAGAACGAAAGGCTGTGGATCGACCCGGCCGTCGACGATGAAGAGCTCCTCAAGAGCTTCCTGAAGCCTTACCCCTCCACAAATATGAAATGCTATCCAGTCTCACGGTACGTGAACTCACCGGCCAATGACACACCGAAGTGCGTTGAACCGATTAGACCATAGCGCGGGACGGGTGGGTTGGACAATCGGAGAAGAAACACAAAAGCCCATCTCTCCACGGGATGGGCTTTTGGTTATCAGGCTGATCCTCAGTGGGTCAGCAACTACTATCTATTGCCCCCGATGAACATCGTATCGACGTCATACCGGACGTTCTTATCACGTTCAATCGGAAGGAGAACTGGGTGCCAACGCTTTTTTAGAATGGCTATAACCGGTACCGCAATGACGCTAAGCAGAAACGTGATTATCGTAAGAGCCTTCATAGCAATCCTCCTATTGCAGGGAAATCAGAATTTCGGTTTTTGAGGAAGCGATAAAGAAAATTGAGTACCACGACTGAAGCTCGAGTTCCTCCAGCAGAATGTGCTCGATCTGCTTCTGTTGTTCCCACGTCAGATATCGCAACTGGTAGTGTTTCATTTCCGCTTCCTACTCCTACTTCGTTAAACGGAAAACTACCCTAAAAGGTTCATCGAGGCGATGACCCACGGCACGAATTTCTAGGGTAAATTGGGGAGATTTCAGCGTGGGTGCTTACTATTGTGATGGTGAGCAAAAGCGAAGCAGAGGCGATTGGCAGGTTCCCAGACACAGCCCCTAAAAAACAAAACCCCGGCACTTACGTGCCGGGGCGTGTGGTCAGGCCTTCGTGACCTTTGTGGCCTGGAGACCTTTCGGTCCCGTTTCCACGTCAAATTCAACCTCATCACCCTCGTTGAGCACCTTGAACCCATCGCCTTCGATGGATTTGTAGTGCACGAAGACATCTTCACCGGTTGAACGCTTGATGAAGCCGTACCCTTTGGTGCGGTTGAACCACTTGACTGTTCCTTTTTCCATCGGAACATGTCCTTTCGAAAAGTTTGTAAAAACCCCGCCCCGCCACGGGCGGGTGTACAGCCAACTTTTTGACGCTCTGGACAGCGAATCGCGAGTGGTGCTCTTCCGATCAGATTGATACTGCCTCTTGTCTCGGTGAAGCGGCCATCACGATCTCTCTCGCAAGTCCACACCGTCACGGATATCATTCGAGTACCGCGCCGATCGGGGACTTCCTTGAAAGTTTGCTGAACACTCGCGATATGCGTCGGGCGAGGTGTCTACCCCAAAGGGTGCAACATCAACAGCAAGCTGCTCTCAAGCGCAAAAAACGGTGTACTGTTATTTGCACTGATGAACTTATTAAATTCTGTCAGCAATATCAAGTCCTTGTTAAGTGCAAACAGAAACATCGATTTCTGAGGTGAAATTCGGTAGTCTCGCGCAGTCCGGGGGGAGTGAGCAGAAGGTAGATATTCCCTCAGAAGGGCATCCAGAAGCGCTCAGACAGTCTGCGGCTTGCCGCCTATATGTACACGATGAACCGTTGCTCTTGACCGCTGACCAAATGCCGGGATGGTCGCAGGCAAGGCTGCCCAACGTCGAAGATCAGCGTGACAATTGAGGTAGGAACTTCACCGCATCAGTACTCGATCCGACGGGAATCCGTCCGAGGAGACGCTAGAGGATTTTCTTGTCGCGCATTTTACGGTAACGACGGACTTTGCCTTCGACAGAGGCGAGGAGTAGACTCAGATCGATTGGCTTTGTCACGTATTCATCGATGCCGAGTTTGAGCCCGCTCTGCTTAAATGAACGGTCTACACGAGAACTCATGATGATAAACGGAACCGCCACGAGGAGCGGATTCTGTCGGACCTTTTCGTAGAAATCATAGCCATTCATGCCAGTCGGAAACATGACGTCACTGAGAATAATATCAGGACGAGCGGTCTTCAAATAGTCCAACGCTGACTCACAGGTTCCAAATGTCTCCACTGTGTAGCCAAATTTTTCGAGGTTCATCTTGATGAGACGGAGAACGAGGACATCGTCATCCACCGCGACGATGATACCCTTCGTCTGCTCCGCCCGGAGTTCCCATAGGATGAGAGCCTCAAGCTGGAGGTGTTCCTCCATCGTAATTCCAAACTGCTCGCGAAGCTTCCTGAGACTCTGCTCTTCTTCAGGGGAGACATCCCCCGACTTCCATGCTTCTTTCACTGCCGCAACATAGGCATCATGCTTGACCTTCAACTCCAATTCGACGTGCTTTTCATCAGAGACTTCGAGGAGCGTTCGCAGGGAACTGAGGTGTTCTTTTTCTTCTTCAGTGAGGACTCCATCCCGCCACGCGTCGGCGAGCGCAAGATAGTATCGGTAGAATATATCCTCCTCGCGTTGTCTGTTTTCCTCCTCTGCCCTCCGCTGCACTTCTTC
>JAZGDX010000244.1:0-4761 GCA_036478305.1 Bacteroidota bacterium | reverse complement strand
AGATGGACATCTACGCAGAATCGATGTTCATCATATACATGATTGTCGGTGCGGCAATGATTTTCGGAATCATCAATGCTATGCTCATGTCGGTATTCGAGAGAATTCCGGAATTTGGAGTTTTGATGGCCATCGGGATGAAGAACACCAGGTTGTTCTTTATGATTATTTTGGAGGCATTGCTGCTGGGATTGCTGGGATCAGCCGGTGGATTGACTATCGGGTATGGGATATACTTACCCTTGGCGGCTTCTGGCATCAACTTGAGTGTGTTTTCTGAAGCGCTCACTTCGTTCGGCTCGGGAGCGATTATCCATCCAGTTCTGACGAGACAAGCGGTGATCAATTCGATTGCGATCATACCCGCGATCGCTGTGCTCGGAGCGATTTACCCCGCTATCAGGGCGGTGCGGCTGCAACCGGTCAATGCTATCCGGCACGCTTAGAAGGAATAATGCCATGGAGGTTATTCGGACAGAAGGTGTAGAAAAAGTCTACCAGGAGGACTCAGTACCAGTCTATGCGTTGCGAAGTGTTGACCTGACAATCCGCAGGGGAGATTTCTTGGTGATCGCCGGACCGTCAGGCTCGGGCAAGACAACGCTGCTCAACATCATCGGAGGGCTGGATGCACCGACCCGGGGAAGTGTGTATCTGGAGGACGAGGACCTCGGTCGGAAGACGAAGAACGAGCTCGCTTCGTTACGACTTCATAAGATTGGGTTCGTGTTCCAGGCGTTCAATCTGATCCCTGTTCTGACCGCTCTCGAAAACATCGAGTTCAGCATGATGCTTCTCGGCATTCCTGAAAAAGAAAGAAAGGAAAAAGCCTTTCGGATCATGAAGGAGCTTGGGATCGATGAGCTTGCGCATAAGAGACCGAACGAGATGAGCGGGGGGCAGCAGCAGAGGGTGGCGGTTACGAGAGCCATTGTTGCAAATCCCTCCATCGTGCTGGCAGATGAACCGACCGCGAATCTTGACTCGGAGACCGGGGGTACACTTCTTGACTTGATGGAACGGATGAACTCGGAAAAGGATATCACATTCGTTTTTTCGTCCCATGATCGTCAGGTCATCGAACGAGCGAAACGGCTGGTAATTCTCCGCGACGGAATGGTGGTAAAGGATAAGACTACTTGAACCCTTTTTCAAAGACGACTTCTCTCGGGAAGAGCATTGTATTGAGTAGTATAAGACGTGCCTCCCCGTGACCGAGAAAGTCCTACGACCGTTGACGAGTAAAGCCCTTCGAATAGCGGCTTTGCTACTCTTTCTCACAAGTGCCGGGCAGGCGCAGGTTCACTTTGATTTCTCTGGTTACGTTGTCGATTTGCCAATATTCCAAAGCACCAGCAAACTGCTTTCACAAGCGATTGGGACTGATCAAAATCACCTCCTCAACCTGACGAGAGCACGGTTTCGTCCCACCGTTAATCTCTCACCGAACGCACGCATTTCTCTTGAGTATGAACTGACCGCGTTGTACCACAGCACGGCCCGTCCGTTTGCGAGCATTTCCGACGTTACGAACAGGCAAACGTTGGGTTTGAGATGGGATCCTGTGAGGCAAGATCATCTCACCGTGTCGCACTTTGTCGATCGATTGTATCTGAGACAAAATTTCGATTTGGGAAACATCATCGTCGGAAGACAGAGGATCGCATGGGGGACCGGAAGAGTGTGGAACCCGACCGATCTCTTCAATCCGATAAATCCGGCTACTTTTGACAAAATAGAAAAGGACGGGGCCGATGCAGTGTCAGTGAAGCTCTATCTTGGCAGTTTCACTGACCTCCATGTCGTCTACAACTCACAATCCAGTTTTGACGAACACAATTTGGGTGTCCGGTTCCGCACAAACGCAGCTGAGTACGACTGGTCTGCGGTGTTGGGATACTTTGACAAGAGGTACATCATCGGTGGGGATTTTGCAGGAAATCTCTTTGATGCGGGTGTTAGAGGTGAAGGGATACTATCAATCGACGAGCAGGAGGTCGGATCTAATTTCGTGAAGTTTATCATAGGTCTAGACAATCAGTTTACATCTCGCCTGTATGCTTTGATCGAGTATCAGTTCAATGGTGAGGGCAGAACGGACCAGAGTTCATATGACCTGTCGAGATTGGTTGCAGGCGAGATACTGAACCTGAGTAAATCCTACGTTTTCGTTCATGCGTCGTACTTGCTCCATCCGTTGCTCACTGCATCGTTATCCCTCAACGCAAACCTGAATGACGGCAGCGGGTTTGTGGGAGGCCTGGCTTCGTATTCGATGACCGAGAATCTTTATGTTCATGTTGGCGGGCTGGTGTTCTACGGGGATCGTTTCGATGAGTACTGGTACTATCCCGATTCCGCCTACTTGAAGGGAGAATGGTACTTTTAGGGAAAGCTCGGGAACGGGCAGCAAATTATGCTCTAGAGCTTTCCTTCCTTACATCTATGACTTCGCTCGAGCAAAACTACCCTAATCCTTTCAATTCTTCGACCACGATCCGCTATGATTTGTCAGCTCGATCCCACGTTGTTCTCGGAATCCACGACATCCTCGGCCGGGAAGTGGCAATGCTGGTGGATGAGCAGAAGCAGGGCGGTGCATTTGTGGTGAGTTGGAATGCGGGGAGAGTCGCTTCTCAACGAGTTGTCTACGAGCCTACGGGTCGACCAACGGTTCTACTCGACGAGTCGAGTCGTCGACGAACCGTCGGTTCGTAGAATAGGCCCGTGGGGAGTTGTCATCCGGTGTATATTTTTATCGCATCGAGGCCCGTGGCTGACCGGCGCTCTCAAGACACGAGTTTGTACAGACGAAGAAGCTGATTCTGTTGAGATAAGGTTCGAGTAGGACGGCCGTTCAAGAGCACGTTTTGCACTTCTGGTCGAGCAACCTACCGTAATTGTTTTTTCCAGCCGCCGGGTTGAGCCTACCGAACGGTCGGATATCTATTGATTTTTGTCCGTATCTCCACTATTATTGGTAAGAAACGTGTCGGACTTGAATCGTATACGCGCCCTGTATGAGTACAACCGGTGGGCCAATGGCAGGGTTCTCGATGCCGCATCGACGCTGAATCCACGGGATTTCACAAAGAACCTTGGGAGCAGTTACGGCTCAGTGCGAGATACGCTTGTCCACGTGCTGTCCGCTGAGTGGATCTGGCTCAAAAGGTGGAAGGGAATCTCACCGGAGGCGATGCTGGTGCCTTCAGACTTCCCCACGACCTCTTCACTCAGGACGCGTTGGGCTGACGTTGAACGGGAGCAAGTTGAGTTCGTCTCAGAGTTGACGCAAGAGGCGACGGAGATGGTCGTCGCGTATGTGAACACTGAAGGGGAATCCTGGAATTATCCACTGTGGCAGCTGTTGCAACACGTGGTCAACCATTCAACATACCACCGCGGGCAGATAACCACGATGCTTCGGCAGCTCGGCGCTCACCCGGTGGCAACTGATTTTCTGGTGTTTCAGGACGTGAAATCCGGTCAAGCGGGATAGCAACCTGGAAACCGATCTTTATCGGAGGGCTTCGCACTCCGGTTGACCCGTTGATTTTCCTCCCTCCATTACGTACCTTTTCGGCGTACCTCACTGGACGAGATACCTTCCCACTTTTCTTCATGGACCACGGACTGACCTGACTGCCGAACAGGGTGTCCCTGGTTCAGCCCTGCAATTACGCCGGGAAGATAACCGATGGCTGGAGCATACCTTAGAAGAACGCTATCAGTTCAGATTCGTGCTCACCAGGTAATCAACATCTGAGGACGGTACCACCGAGTCCCAACAATGATCTTTCTATGATATCGGATCTGGGATATCATCAAGCACGCTTAGAAATAATGTAGAGGAGGATTCAATGTTCCAAGATTTCCTTCAGCAAACGTTTTTCCAGAACCGCATCCTGGATTATCTCGTTTCTGCTGGGCTTTTCCTTCTGGGTGTCCTTATTGTAACGGTGTTCAAGCGCATCGTCCTGAGACGACTGAAATCTTGGGCAGAGAAAACTGCCACCACATTGGATGATTTCCTGATCCATATCACTGGGAAGTCATTGGTTCCTCTGCTTTACTTCGGTGTATTCTTCTTGAGCACGCTCAGCTTGACACTAAATCCCACTCTGGAAGAAGCAATTGAAGTCATAGGGGTAGTGCTCCTTACTATAGTGGGGATACTGTTTTTCATAACGATAGTTGAATATACGATAAGAGATCTCTGGTTGAAGAAAAAGTACGATGTCAAGAGGGAGAAAAGTTTCAGGGGGGTCCTTCCGGCCATCAAAGTGATCATATGGGCTCTCGGACTCATTTTTCTCCTGGATAATCTCGGCTTCAAAATTTCGGCAGTGATCGCTGGTCTAGGGATTGGTGGGATTGCCGTTGCCCTGGCGGCGCAGGCAATCCTGGGGGATCTGTTTAGCTATTTTGCCATAATGATCGATCGCCCGTTCGAGGTCGGAGATTTTATCATCGATGGCGAATATTTGGGAACGATCGAACATATTGGGATCAAGACAACACGAATCCGCAGTTTAGGTGGGGAACAATTGGTGCTCTCAAACACTGACCTGACAAACTCTCGTGTGCGCAACTACAAAAGAATGGCAAAGCGTCGGGTGGTATTTAGACTTGGCGTGACGTACCAAACCACCCATCAGCAATTACAGGAAATCCCGGCAATCATCAGGCACATAATTGAAGACATCAAGGATACAGATTATGACCGTGCGCACTTCGCTTCTTACGGAGATTTTAGTCTCA
>JAZGDX010000243.1:0-5554 GCA_036478305.1 Bacteroidota bacterium | reverse complement strand
GCGGCCCATCCTGTCCCACCTGGCGCGTTGACGACGCGAAACATTCCCTCACGAACGATCTCCCATGTGCGATCTGAAATCTTCAGCCGTCGTACCGAATGCTCAAACTGCTTGATCTGTTTTTTCTGATTATCCAACACAGAATCGACAGCGTGTGGCTGATACACTGTTCCTTTGTTGGCGAGCGCCATTGCGTAACAAGCCATCTGAATTGGCGAGACTCCCAGTTCACCCTGTCCGATCCCCAGATTTACCAGGTAACCCTCTGTCCAGTTCCGCTCCCCGTACAGTTTGTCAAAATACTCTGCGGAGGGGAGAATGCCCGATGTCTCTTCAGCGATGTCGATCCCCGTAGGTTGGCCGAATCCAAATTCTGCACTGTAGTTGGTCCAATGCTCGATCCCCGTTGTTAACATTAATTGGTAGAAGAAAACGTTGCACGAGACTTTGATCGCTTGGATAACATTTACGGTTCCGTGAACATGGAGGTCCTTGAAGATTTTGTTGCCAAGCTGAAATTCACCGGTGCAGTCGACCGTCCAGTTCGTGTCGATGATTTCCTCCTCGAGTGCGGCAGCCGCGAGAACCATTTTATAGGCCGAGCCAGGAGGGTATTTCGTCATCGTTGCGCGGTTGAACAGCGCGTGAGTGGTATCTGCGTTCATCGTGTTCCAGACCTGGGGGGGTGTCACGCCGCTGAAGATGGAGAGGTCGTAATCCGGTTTACTCACGAGGGCAATCACCGCCCCGCTGGTAGGGTCAAGGGCGACGACTGCACCGCGTTTCCCTGCGAGTGAAGACTCTGCTACCGCCTGCACGTATGAATCGAGAGCTAGATAGAGGTCAAATCCTTCCTTCGGTCGAATATCCCTCTTCCCGTCCTCAAAACTGCGGATTGTTCTTCCCTGTGCGTCGACGGTGATGAACTCATAGCCCTTGCTCCCACGAAGAGCGGTTTCGTAACTTGCCTCAATACCTGACGAACCGATGACGTCCCCTTGTCGATATGCATCTCCGAATTCCTCCAACTGACGATCGGTGATCTCCTTGCTGTAGCCGAGTAGATGAGACGCCCGCACAGGAGCAGGGTAGTACCGCTTCGATTCGATCTGATAGTCTACGCCCGGAAGTTGGTATCGGTATTCTTCAATTACAGCAAGCGTTCTGAAGTTTAGATCTCTCTTGATCTTGGCGGGAACGAAGCGCGAATAGGCTCTTCCCTTCTCCACTCGGTCGTGAACGAATTCCGGAGGTACTCCAAGAATGGACGCCAGAAACGGAGTGGCGGCGGAATCATAGCCTGAGGGAGTAATCGTCACCGTATACGATGGACCGTTATCGACGATGAGGATTCCATTTCGGTCGTAAATGTATCCGCGAACAGGCTCCCTCACGATGCTTCGTATGCTGTTTTCCTCCGATTTTCGGCCGAACTCATCACGATAAATAAGCTGAAGCTGGTAGAGTCGTGCTGTATAGGTGAGGAAAACGGCGCCGATGATCGAATAGTAAAGATATTTTCGACCTAACTTGTCCATAATTGGATCTAGGTCACCTTCAACTTTCTTGCAAAAACAAGCATCGGCAAGAGGCTCAGGGCCAGTGTGTAGAGCGTACTCGTAACACCGTAGCGGATCAAAACTTCGCTGAAAGTCAGTTCCGTTCCCATCGTAAAGATCAAGAAATACAGTATGTTATGAACAAGAGATGCGATGAACACTACTACGAGAAATCGGTAACTCCCGAGTGTCTGCGGTGTCTTGTTCACGTTATAGAAGTATCCGCTTGTGAACCCGCAGAGCGTTTTTGCGAGTGCAGAAAGTCCAACAAATTCTCCAGTTACAAGGTCGAGGAGCAAACCGATTGCAAAGCCTGCGACGGTCGCAGGTGCTTGACCATTCTTGATTGCGATGTAGACAATCCAGATAACGAACAGATCCGGCGTGACACCTTCGATCGAGAGAAACTGAAGGATTTTCGTTTGCAGGAGGAGCAGAATCAGCGATATCAACACAAAGCGAAGGTACTTGTTCATGCGGGTATCGCGGACATTACCTCAGGATTTTCTCCTCGAGTTGGATTCGCTCTGGATCAGGATGGTATTGGATCACAAACACCTCCTCGAGCTTTGAAAAATCAACGCTGTTGGAGATCTCGATTCGCTTAAAAAGGTCTCCGGGCTGTTCGGTGACCTTTGCGACGACGCCGATCTTAATGTTCGCGGGAAACATGCTGCTGTACTCAGAGGTAACAACAGCGTCGCCGACACCGACGTCGAGAGTCTTTGCGACATTCTTGAGGAGGGAATTTTGCCCTCCTTCCCAGGCGAGGATGCCGTCCACGCGGCTCCGTTGAATCTTGGCCGCAGCTCGGAAATCGCGGTTGAGAACAAGCTGTCCAATCGAATAATTGGCGCTCGTTGCGATAATTCTCCCTACCAATCCCCTGTCGGTTACGATCGGCATGTTCGGCTTGATTCCTGCGTCCGTGCCCACATTCAAAGTGATGGTGTTGCGCTGGGGGTTGGAGGTCTTGCCCACTACCTCGGCGGCAACGATGGGGTAGTTGATACTCTCTCTCAGTCCCAGCAGGCCGCGCAGTCGAAGGTTTTCCAGTCGAGCCTCCCGCAGCTGGTTTACTTCGTCCATGAGGTCGACGTTCGACTTGCGGAGGAGACTGTTTTCGGCTTTCAGCGCGAAGAAATTCGGGATGAACGAAACCGCGTTTTGAAGCGTACCGACAAACCCGAGAGTCATTGAGCGGATTTGTCGGATCTGGCTGTTATCGTTGAGTGAGAGCAGCAAAAGGGAAACTAAAACGAGGGAAGCTCCTAGTACATATTCCTTAAAGAGGCGAATGATGAAGAACAACCGCTGCATGGATCAACCCTCGTTCCCCAGGGAGGAATTCAGTACCGTCGACTTCGGATGAGCACTTTGGAGTAATGGTTGAGCGACTCGAGCATTTTTCCTGTTCCGCGTACGACGGCGGTGAGCGGGTCTTCGCAGACGTGGACGGGCAGGCTTGTCTCCAGTCTGAGGCGTTCGTCGATGCCTTTGAGCAATGCGCCGCCTCCGGTCAACATCACTCCGCGGTCGAGAATATCCGCAGAGAGTTCCGGTGGAGTTCGTTCCAGCGTGAGCTTAGTCGTGTCAACGATGGTCTGCAACGGCTCGTTCAACGCTTCCCGAATCTCGACAGAGTTGGCCTCGATGGTCTTCGGGATGCCGTTTACGAGGTCCCGTCCTTTCACCTGTATTGTGATTTCCTCCTTGAGAGGCATAGCGGAACCTACCTCGCACTTGATTGCTTCGGCCGTACGCTCGCCAATGAGGATGTTGTGGTTCTTCTTGAAGAACTGCACAATGGCGGTGGTCATCTCGTCGCCGGCGATCCGAATGGACTCTTCATTCACAATCCCGGACAGGGCAATAACTGCCATTTCTGTCGTACCACCGCCGATATCGATGATCATGTTTCCCACCGGCGCGTCGACGTCGAGTCCGATTCCAATGGCTGCAGCCATCGGTTCCGCCACGAGATGCACTTCCTTTGCGCCGGCGTGCTCTGCGGAATCGCGGACTGCGCGCTTTTCAACTTCGGTGATTCCACTCGGAACGGAGACGACGATCCGCCGGCTCGGTAACCAATTGGCATGAATCTTCTTGATGAATTCCCGCAGCATTCCCTCTGCGATTTCGAAGTCGGCAATGACACCGTCTTTCATCGGACGGATGGTCCGGATGTCTCGATGGGTCCGTCCGATCATCTCTCTTGCTTCGGTTCCGATCGCTACGATTTTCTTCGTATTGCGGTCGAAGGCGACAATCGACGGCTCGTTTAGCACGATCCCCTTGGTCTTCATCCAAATGAGGGTATTGGCAGTACCGAGGTCTATCGCAAGATCAGCCGAGAGTAGCGAAAAGAGTCCCATGACGTTCCGTTTCGGATAAGATTGACACTCTAGAGGTTACAAGTCAGTGACGGGGCGCAATCGGGACGCCCCGTTGTGCAAAGTGCAGCTAGTGCTTAAAATGCCTGACACCCGTTAAGACCATTGAAATATGGTGATCGTCAGCCGCCCTGATGACCTCCTCGTCACGAATGGATCCACCTGGCTGAATGACTGCCGTTGTCCCTGCCTTCACGGCTTCGAGTAGACCATCGGCGAACGGAAAGAACCCATCCGAGGCGACTGCCGTTCCCTCAAGAGGTAGACCTGCTTCCTGTGCTTTCCGGGCTGCAAGTTTCGAGGAGTCGACGCGGGACATCTGCCCTGCACCGATTCCCACCGTGCGGTCGCTGAGGGCGTAGACGACCGCATTCGACTTCATGTGCTTTGCGACACGCCAACCGAAGAGCATTGCGCCCACTTCCTCTGCTGTTGGCTTGCGCTTCGAGACGACTTTCAGCTTGTCCGGCGTGATCCGGACACTATCGGGTTCCTGAGCCAGGAACCCGCCGGCGACCATCTTCACCTCGTAGCTCTGGAAACTGCGGAGGTCGACACGTTGCACTATCAACCGGCGGTCTCTCTTTTTTTTCAACAATTGCAGGGATTCTTCCGGAAAATCGGGAGCAATAACAACTTCCGTAAAGATCTCATTGATGGCTTCTGCTGTCTCCCTGTCAAGAGGGCGGTTCACTGCCACGATGCCCCCGAATGCAGAGGTCGAATCGGTCGCGTGAGCTTTTCGATACGCTCGGATAAGCACGCTGTCGGAACCAACACCACACGGGTTAGTATGCTTGACAATGACGGCAGTCGGTTGGTCAAACTCTGCACACAGGTAGGCTGCTGCGCTGATGTCAAGGATATTGTTGTAGGAAAGCTGCTTTCCGTGCAACTGGTGGAAGTGTCTGTTGAAATCCCCGTACAGGGCAGCTCGCTGGTGTGGGTTTTCACCATACCGGAGGAATTCGCTTCGCTTTGCCGAAAGGGTAAACGTTGCTGGAAGTGTGGATGCTTCACCGTTCTGACGATTCAGGAATTCCGAGATGACCGAATCGTAGTAGGAAGTCTGTTGAAACACTTCTTTTGCCAGGGCAAAGCAGACTTCGAGTGGTATGCACCCCTGGTTGCTCTTCAATTCATCCAGAATTAGCTGATATTGTGCGGGACTGGTGACTACGGCTTTGTACCTGAAGTTTTTTGCAGCACTGCGGAGCATCGTGGAGCCACCGACGTCGATCTGCTCGAGAGCCTCCTCAAGAGCAACGCCGTTTTTTGCTGCTGTTTGCTCGAAGGGATACAGATTTACCGCGACAAGGTCAATGGGCTCGATTTGATGCCGCTTGAGATGTTCCACATGCGAGGGGTTACTCTGGACAGCAAGGAGGGCTCCATGAATCTTCGGGTGCAGGGATTTTACTCTCCCGTCGAGAATCTCGGGAAACTCTGTGATCTCGGATAGGGGAGTGACCGGGATACCCTGTTCTCCGAGGACTTTGTACGTTCCTCCGGTAGAGATGATCTCGACCTGAAATTCACGCAATCCTTTCGCGAATTCAACGACCCCCGATTTGTCCGATACACTGATAAGTGCTCGACGAA
>JAZGDX010000242.1:0-3722 GCA_036478305.1 Bacteroidota bacterium | reverse complement strand
TAGTTGCGGTAGTCGCGCTCGTCCATCTGACCGATTTCGTGGAGGTTGCGCGCGAAGATCTCCGCGTCCTCGTAGATGGAACGGTCCTGAATGACCGACTCTCCTCCCTCAACGATTATCTTGTGATTTTGGAAACGTTTGGAGAGGAAGTAAACCTGGAGGTGGAATGACCAACGTTTCATATCGCTGTAAAAATCGGGAAGGTACGGATTATCATCCACAGACTCGAAATAGGTGTGCCAGCCGTACTGCTCACTCAAAAGTCTGGTAAGCGATGATTTACCCGAGCCGATATTGCCTGCTACTGCGACAAAGATTTTGCTGGTGGAATGCACAGGATGGTTGAAAGGATGTCGCAGCAATATAGAATGAATTCCCACGAAATTCAAGGGAGGAACAACAAATGCCAAGAGAGAGTAAACTCAAGAGATTGACTTTTCGGCAAAGTTTTTGGTAATTTTGAACGAAATTCTTCCTTCGTCTATTTCAGACAACGAGCGGCATTGGACAAATTCATTATTCACGGCGGAAGGACACTGAGCGGCACTGTCGCGATCAGCGGCGCGAAGAACGCCACGCTTGCGCTTTTGCCAGCCACGCTGCTGGCAAGCGGCAAGTACGAGCTGAGGAATACCGCTAACCTCCGCGACGTCACAACGATGCAGCGCCTGCTGCAGACGATGGGCGTTGAGTTCAAACGAGTCAACGACTCCCTCAACGTCAATACTTTTCGGGTCAACAAGTTTGAGGCTCCGTACGACTACGTCAAGAAAATGCGAGCTTCGGTCTATGTCCTTGGCCCTCTGGTAGCACGGTACGGCTTCGCGAAAGTCTCCTTGCCGGGTGGGTGCGCTTGGGGACCGCGACCGGTAAACTTTCACATCGAGGGGATGAAGAAACTCGGCGCCGATGTAAAGCTTGAAGCCGGATACATCATTGCTCGATCGAAGCGCCTGAAAGGAGCAAAAATTGATTTTGACGTATCGAGCGTTGGGTCAACCGGAAACGTCATGATGGCGGCGGTGCTTGCCAAAGGTACGACGCTCGTCCAGAATGCGGCGAAGGAGCCTGAGATCATCCAGCTGGCGGAATTCCTCGTGAGCATGGGCGCGAGAATTGAAGGCATCGGAACAGACCGGCTTGAGATTGAAGGTGTCGATGCGCTCCATCCTGTCGACATCGAGACTATCCCAGACCGGATTGAGGCTGGAACGTTCTTGATCGCAGGTGCCTTAGCAGGTGGTAAAGTCCGGGTCGGAAGATGCAACCCAAACCATCTATCGTCACTGATCGAGAAACTCGAAGCGGTCGGTGCTCGAATTACGGTGAACGGAGACTGTGTCGAGGTGGAAGCACCCGAGGAAATCAGAGCCGTTGATGCCACAACAGCAATCTATCCAGGCTTCCCGACCGATATGCAAGCTCAATGGATTGCCCTCATGAGTCGCTGCACTGGAACTGCCGTGGTAACAGATTCGATCTACTATGACCGGTTCAAGCACGTCTTCGAGTTGAATCGCCTCGGCGCTAAGATTACGCTCAACAAGAATGTCGCGGTTGTCAAAGGGGTCAGGAGACTGACCGGGGCGAAGGTGATGTCCACCGACCTGCGCGCTTCTGCTTCGCTTATCCTTTCCGGATTGGTGGCGGCGGGAACTACTGAAGTGCTTCGCGTCTACCATATCGACCGTGGCTATGAACAGATCGAAAAAAAGCTCCAGCTTCTAGGGGCAGATATCAAGCGCGCGTCAGGGGAAGAATTCTGAACTCGACAACAATCTTCGCGTCGATGAGCAGCGGCGACCTGATCCGAAGCAAGCCTATTCTCCTCACCTATCTTCTCCTCACTCTCAGTGCTATTCTTTTCTCTCGAACGCCTCTCTTCAACTACCTGGGATACGAGTTCTCAGCAGCGATTGGCCTGCTCGCCGGCATCGCAATTGGGGTCAGCACAGTTGTACTCCTCCGGAAAGGACTGAAACATGAATCGCAACCCTCAGCGCGAGAGTTTCAAAAAATACTACGTGACATCACTGCTGCCAGTCTTCTCACTCTGGTCATCCCACTGGTGGTTATTTCGGTGAACGCGCTGTTCGTGGAGAATTGCTCGTTTGTCGAGGGATTGAGCTTCTTTTTCCTCATTCCGGTTGTGAGCGTTGTCTACGGGGTTGCACTCGGAACCATCTGCGTGGTAACGTTCCGACGATGCTTTCTCTGGTTTATCTTGATTACGCTGGTCACTGTTCTTCATCCTGTCTACCTGGGATACTTCGGTCCACAGCTCTATTCTTACAACGTGCTCTACGGGTATTTTCCCGGTTTCACCTACGACGAAACACTGGCAGTGTCCTGGTCTCTCGGGGTCTTTCGTGGCGCTACTCTTATCCTGTCGGGCATTCTCTTTGTCGTTTCGATGACGGTTGTGCAGCATGCTCGACCGGGTTCATCGTTCGTGAACAAGTTTCTCTCGCTGAAGCATCTGTTTCTCCACGGTGGACGCTCAGGATTCGTCCTCGTTGGCTTTGTCCTCCTTGCGTTGTTCGCCCTTGGGCGGGAAAAACTCCATATCGAGTCGTCGGAAGCATACATCCAGGAAAAACTTGGATCGATGATCAAGACTCGACATTTCCGGATCTACTACGACCGGCGGTCGGTCGATGAGATTCGTATGAGCTGGATTGCCGCGGAGCACGAGTTTCGACTTCAGCAGATTGCGCGATTCCTGAAAGTTCGTCTACCCGAAACGATCGATTCCTACCTCTACCCTACTGCGGAGCTCAAACGGAGCCTCATCGGGGCCGGGAGGACGAACATCACGAAGCCGTGGCAACGCTCGATGCACCTCAACGCGGAGTCAGTCGAACAAATTCTCAAACATGAGCTCGTTCACCTGCTTGCGGCTGATTTCGGAATTCCCGTGGCAGGATTGAGTGTAAGTCCGGGCTTGATGGAAGGTTTGGCGATGGCCGTCGAGTGGGAATGGGGCAATCGGACTCTCCACGAATATGCTGCAGGAATGTTCAAATTTGGACTCGTGTCTGACGTTTCGACCGTTGAGCCTATCCTGACGTTCGGTGGGTTTGTTCAGCGTCCTTCAACGATGAGCTATGTGCTTTCCGGTTCATTCATCCGCTACTTGATCGATCGGTACGGTATCGAAAAGTTTAAGCGAGCATACGCATGGGGAAACCTGAGCAAGGTGTACGGACGCACGCAGGAGCGGCTTATCCGTGAGTGGAGCCAGTTTCTGACACGCTTCGAGGTTCAGGAGGAATCGAGTGATGCGATTCAGTACCTCTTTCTCCGTCCTTCTATCTTTCAGAAAGTGTGTGCTCGTGTTCTTGCAAACATAAACCGTGAAGCCTGGGACTCTTACCGCAAGAAGGACTACGGGAACGCGGTCCAGTTATTCCAGCGCTCGTATGCGCTCAGCAATAATCCCGGTGCCATCGTCGGACTCGTGCGATCCCACTATCGTGCTGGCGATTGGAATCGCGTGGAGGAAGTCGCCTCGTCGGCCCTTAACGACACCCTGCTTGCCCCTTCGTTGGTGCCGCTTCGACTCTCTCTTGGAGATGCATACTGGGTATCGGATCTGTATGAGAGAGCTGAAGATCAATATGCACGACTCCTACGGATGAATCTGTCTGATTTCTTCGACGAAGCGGCACAGGTGCGACTTCTAGCCCTTGCGGACCAGGAAATGCGCACCGCCCTCCGTG
>JAZGDX010000241.1:0-3053 GCA_036478305.1 Bacteroidota bacterium | reverse complement strand
CATTCACGCTCTACGTGAAAGACCTCAAGACGGGGGACCTGCTCAGTGACGTGATTCCAAATACATACTATTCCGTCGAATGGGCGAGTGACAACCAGACGGTCTTCTACAACGTACTGGATGACGCGAAACGCCCCTACAAGCTGTATAGACATCGGCTGGGAACCGACTCGAAGGAAGATGCTCTGGTTTACCACGAGGAGGACGAATCCTTTTTCCTCTCCGTCTCCAAGACAACAAGCAAAGAGTACTTAACGATCAACCTGGGTAGTATTACGACATCGGAAATTCATTTTCTCAAGGCTGACAGTCCAACGGGAGACTTCAAGGTCGTTCATCCTCGGAAGCACGAATTGGAGTATTACATTGAGCATCACGGAGACCGGTTTTACGTCCTCACAAACGATCGAGCGAAGAATTTTAGGTTGATGCAAGTAGCGGTAAGAGACCCTTCAAAAAAGAATTGGGTGGAAATCATCCCTCATCGAGATTCTGTGAAAATCGATGCCCTCGATGTGTTCAAAGAACATCTGGTGGTCTACGAACGAGAGTATGGACTGAAGAAGATTCGCATTACAAACCTCGTGACCAACGAAACTCATTATGTTGAGTTCCCGGAACCTGTCTATACTTTCTTGCCCGCGGGCAACAAGGACTTCAATGTGACCTCGCTGCGATTTAGTTACATGTCGCTGGTCACACCGAGGTCGGTGTTTGATTATGATATGAACGCCAGAACACGTGAACTGAAGAAGCAGTACGAGGTGCTGGGGGGCTATGATCCGGCCCTGTATCAATCGGAGAGGATCTTTGCTACCGCGTCTGACGGTACGAAAATTCCGATCTCGATGGTGTACAAGAAAGGGGTCGTCAAAGGTGGACAGAATCCCCTCTACTTGTACGGCTATGGCTCGTACGGGGCAAGCATTGATCCCAGTTTCTCGTCAAATCGATTGAGTCTGCTCGATCGCGGTTTTGTCTATGCGATCGCGCATGTTCGTGGTGGCGGAGAGATGGGGCGTTCCTGGTATGAAGCGGGGAAGCTCCTCAACAAAAAGAACACTTTCACGGATTTTACTTCCTGTGCAGAGCATCTGATTGACGAAGGATATACTTCGACTGACAGGCTGATTATTTCAGGAGGAAGTGCAGGGGGCCTGCTCATGGGCGCAGTTGCCAATATGCGTCCCGATTTGTTCAAGGCCGTCATTGCCAAAGTGCCGTTTGTCGATATCATCAATACTATGCTCGACCCGTCGATACCGCTTACTGTGATCGAATATGAAGAGTGGGGGAATCCCAACGAGAAAAAATACTACGACTACATCAAATCCTATTCACCATACGACAACGTTGAAGCCAAAGACTATCCGAATATGTTGATCACAGCCGGGTTGAATGACCCGAGGGTGCAGTATTGGGAGCCGGCCAAATGGACTGCAAAACTCAGATCCCTGAGAACGGGCAATAATGTTCTGCTCCTCAAGACGAACATGGATGCTGGACATAGTGGACCTTCCGGGCGGTACGAGAACCTTAAGGAAATCGCCTTTGAGTATGCGTTTATTTTTGATGTGTTCGGGATAAAAGAGTGAGGAACGGCATGGGACCGAGATAGTGTATTTTGCTGGGAGTATTGGCACTGTTTTGCTCCTGCCAAACCAAAAATCAATCCAACTCCGCAAAGAAAGGAGTCGAAGGCATGGAAATCAAACCAGAAAGCACTGCGTTTCAGGAAGGGGCCATGATACCGAAGAAGTATACATGTGATGGCCCGGATGTTTCTCCTCCTCTCACGTGGACTTCAGTTCCTGCTGAAACTAAAAGTCTTGCCCTCATCTGCGATGACCCAGATGCACCGATGGGAACATGGGTCCATTGGGTTCTCTTCAATCTACCCGCCGACACCACGGAGCTTCCGGAAAGCGTACCACCTCAAAAGACCCTCGAAAGTCGTGCGAAGCAAGGGACAAATGATTTCGGCAAGATCGGATACGGTGGACCCTGCCCCCCGAGTGGTACCCACAGATACTATTTCAAACTCTACGCCTTAGGTACAGAAGTTGGTCTGGAAGCAGGGATTACGAAAAAGGAACTACTGAAGGCAATGGAGGGACACATCATCGGCGAGGGTCAATTGATGGGAAGGTACAAAAGGTAGCTAGGGCAGGGATGAAAACGGGCGTTTTCGTAGCTGCACGTCTGAGGCACGAGCCCAACCCCCAGATTTAACCTGGGGGCTGGACCAGCTGTTACCGTTGGAGTCTTAAGAAGTCGGAATCTGGCGGAGCCGGACCTGTAGTCCCAAACACCGATGCAAAAATAACGAGGTCAGATACATCTACAGTCAGGTCGCCGCTAAGGTCATAGATAGCATTGTACCCCGGATCTCCGGAACTTAACCCGAAATTCGCTGCAAAGAGCACAAGGTCAGATACGTCGACTGTATTGTCCCCACTGAAATCACCCTGCAACCCCGTCACTAAGCTCCGCACATTCGACCAGCCGCTCGATCCTCCTGTATTTTTGGCATTCACACGCCAGTAATAAGTGGTGTTGTTGCTCAGCGGTCCCACCTGCTGGCTTGTATCGGCAAGCGTGGAATCATCAAAGACCGTTGTGCCGAACGACGAATCTGTGGAAACCTGCAGCCGGTAAGTATCGGCGCCGGACGATGCAAGCCAGGCCAATAGCAACGTCGTCGATTGAACTGTATCCCCATCGGCCGGTGAGGCAAGCATCGGCGGTGCGGGAACCGCGGCGACGGTAGCGAAACTCCACACCATCGACCAGTCGCTTGTCCCTCCAGCATTCTTAGTATTCACTCGCCAGTAGTAAGTGGTGTTGTTGCTCAGCGGTCCCACCTGCTGGCTTGTATCGGCAAGCGTGGAATCATCGAAAACCGTTGTGCCGAACGACGAATCACTGGACACTTGCAACCGGTAACTCTGTGCTCCGGAGGAGCTGTTCCAACTCAACGTCAACGTGGTCGGCTGTCCTGTTGTCCCGTTGGACGGTGAAACAAGCGTCGGTGCTGCCAGGATCGTTGTGAA
>JAZGDX010000240.1:0-6201 GCA_036478305.1 Bacteroidota bacterium | reverse complement strand
GATTGTTCTTGTGCTCCCCGAGTGGGCGAAGACTGGTGCACTCCGGGAACAGGGAGCTGTAACGCTACAGATGCAGTCTCTGAGGTGGAGACCTAGTCGCTAGTTCTCTCCGCTCAGTTCACTCAGTACATTCTCCAAGTGTTCTTCGAGTCCGAGCTTGGGGCAACAAATGAATCAGACCTGCCCGACTGAGCCCGATCGACCAAGTCGTTCGGGCAGGTCGGTCAGGTGGACGCGGAACATAGAATCTACTCCAGGATATCCCTGAGTGCACCCTCCAAATTTGGAAACCGATACTGATAGCCCAGCTGGAGGATCTTCTGCGCCGAAACACGCTGCCCAGACAGCAACAACGCTTGCGCCATCTCCCCGAGGATGATTTTCAAGACAAAAGCTGGCACCGGAGCCCAGCTCGGCCGGCGGATTACACGTGCGAGGGTCTTGCTGAATTCCCGATTCGTGACAGCTTCCGGTGCAGCGCAATTTACCGGCCCCGCCACCTCCGAATGAGTCACACCATACTGGATAATCCCGACTACATCGTCCAGGTGAATCCAGGACATCCATTGCTTTCCGGAGCCAATCGGTCCGCCGACGAAGAGCTTGAACGGAATCAGCATTCGTTCGAGGGCACTTCCGTCCTTTCCCAACACGACCGCCGTCCGAAGACGCACGACGCGAACCCCATACTCCTCAGCCCGCCTCGCCTCGGCCTCCCATTTCTGCGCCGTCGTGCCGAGGAAGTCAGCGCTAGGAGGGTCGTCCTCCGTCACGACAGCATCACCTGTGTTGCCGTAGTATCCGACTGCCGACTGATTGATGAGAACCCCCGGTTTCTGGGTGCACTGGCCGATGGCGCTCACGAGTGCGCGCGTTGCTTCCACACGACTCAAGAGGATACGGTCCTTTTGCCTTGGCGTCCACCTTCGTGCTCCAATCGACTCTCCGCACAGGTTCACAACCGCGTCTGCGCCGTCAACAGTCGAACGCAATCCTGTCAAGCACTTCGCGTCCCACTCCACTACGGTTGCTTTCTGACCGAGAACCTGTCGTGCCCTTGATTCGCTGCGAGACAGAACCGTGACACTGTGACCTCGGTCTATCAATAGTGTGTAGAGCTGCTTGCCGATGAATCCTGTTCCGCCTGCGAGAAGTACTCTCATCAGTCGACCTTCCATGTTGGACAACAATTGCTGAGAAGTATGGAGAAGAGAAGAACGATAGACATCTAATTAAGCTAATTGCTGGAACTTTTTCCACTCCGTGAAGAATGCGCCATTCCCCCGCCCAGTCCTCCGAATGACACCAACGCAAGCAGGTACGCTATGGCAGCGATCACCAGCACGGCAACGAAGGTCTGGTTGATGGCAATGAACGTCGCAAGAGTCGCGCTGACGACTGAAGCGCAGCCATTAATTCCCCAAGCCCATGGAACAAGTGAAGCGTCAGAACCGGACAGCCTTCCAAGGCCAAGCGGGAATGGAACACCCATCACAAACCCGAGTGGTGCAAGGAGAACAACTCCACCAGTGAGCCGGAGCTCAACAGGAAGTTTCGCAAACACCTCCAGAATGGTGTTAGCCCCGTAAAGGTACAAACTTGTGAACCCTATGACAGCGGCCGCCACGATCGCTAGAATCATGGGCGGACCTGTTTTGGGCCGAGCAAGACGATGAGAAAAGAAACTGCCCACGCCGGAGAAAACTAACATTCCAGCTATAACAACAGCAACGGAAAAAATTGGTTGGCCGAGGAACAGAATGAACTTCTGTATCATCAGAACCTCAACGAACATATACCCTACTCCAATGCCCCCGAAGTATAACAGCGTCGGTGAAATCCGCCTCTTCTCGCGCCCCTTACTCTGAAGGAAGAAGAGCGGGAAGATGATCAACAGAAGACTTAGCGAACCCAGTTGGATCAGTGTTGCAACGAGTATTACATATCCCCATTCAAAAAACGGCACTCCGGACGTCCCGTAAACTTCCTTCAGGTATGGGAGACTTTCCCACTTGAAATAGTGAGAGAAGTAGGGCTGATTATCCCTCGCTGGATCAACGAAGAACTGATATTCTCGAAGAAACTCATCCCTCCTGTTCGACAGCACTTCCCCTGCTGCGTTTTCGAGTATGGGCTCCTCCAAGCGATGGAATCGATTCAACTCACTGGGTCGAATTCCTGGAACGTATACCAGGTCGAAAAAATTCTCCTCGCAGAATCCACGAATCGCAGAAACCTCTGACTCACTGAAGGGGGATCGTTTGGCGAGAAGAGTCACCGTACCCCAGCTTCGAATCATCGCGACCTGCTGGTTCAGCCGATCAGTTCCAGTTTCTCGGAGAGCCTCAGCGATCGTGGCAAGGAGTTTCAGTGAACTACGCGGCGGATAGTCCATCCAGGTTGTAATGCTCAGGATCCCATCCTCTTGGAGATGATCGATCATCTCGCTGAAGGACTCTACGGTGAACAAGTAATTTTCGAACAAAGCCTGTGTTCCGGCCGAAGATGCTGTGAAACCCTCAAGGATTGGGACCACGATGATGTCGAACCGATCCTGTGAGCCTGAAAGGAACGTGCGTGCCTCCTCAACCCGGAGGACAACGTTCCTTCGCTCGTAGAGCAAATCTCTTCTATCTGGAACGACAGCCTTGAGCAACTCGATAAGTTGGCCGTTCATCTCCACGGCCGTCACAGATCGCGCGCCGCTCTTCAATGAAAGAAAGACATCACTTCCCGTTCCTGCCCCGAGAGTGAGGACCACCGGTTCAGCTTTCAGCCGATGCGCGAGGGCGGAGGTCGCGTGCTCGAGAAACTCCAACGCTGTGGTATCCTGAAGATCGATAACAGTCCCAACCCATTCGCCATCCGCGAAGACCCCGAGTTGGCTTGGTATACGACGAGTGTAGGTGAAGCTCAAACCGGGAGCATAGCGAAGGGCGGGACTATCAAGTGCTACCAACATCCCCAAAGGGCCACGCCGCTTACCAACAATCGTCGCCCGTGGAAGCAACAGCGCTTTCGAAAGGCTCTTGTATTCCGACATTTCAGGAATCGCCGGTTTCCACAGGACCACCAGAAGGATAACTCCAACGGGCACCGTTGAGGCAATCAGTGCACGTCGTGGTCGGTCCAGAAGAAACGTAACGAGTGCAAGAATGCAGATGGATGCCGTAATTGTAGGAAGTGTTGTTGGATCAGCGGTGTAGGTCAAGAGGATCGCTCCGATACTTCCCATCCCGGAACCAACAAGGTTAGCAAAATAGAGTCTTCCGATCTGATGCGGTTTCTTCATAAACGTGAGACCGACGACAGAAGCGCCGAACAGAAAAGGAAGAAACAGCACAGCGTAGAAGTAAAGGAGGCTCCACACTTCAGAGAACTTCCAGATAATCCGATATGGATCAAACTTCACAATCCCCAAAAGAGTCATCGAAAGCGCCATGAACAGAGTGCATAGCACCACTGCACAGACTATCACAATTTCATATCTCCGCAAGAAGTACGACCGGAACAGGAAGAGAAGCGTACCACTTGCCCCGAAACCGAGCAACGCCACACTGATAATCATATAGGCAAAATGGTACCACTGCACGTAGGAGAGAATTCTCATCAGGGAGATCTCAAAGGCAAGAAGAGCAAAGGAGAGAATCCCGATAGTCCAGGCTGGTCGGTCCATTACCTTGAGCGCCGGAAGGGTACAAATCGTACTGGTAGCAGGCTACGTGAGGTTATCTTGCCATCGTGTTTCTCGACAAGGATGAGCGTCTGGACAAGGAATGGATGTCCGACGGGGATAACCATCTTCCCACTATCCTTCAACTGATCGATGAGCGGCGGGGGTATGTGCTCAGCTGCTGCCGTCACGACGATCGCGTCGTAGGGGGCATGTTCTTCCCAGCCGTAATAGCCATCCGCAACTTTGACCTGAACGTTCTCATAGGCTAAGTTCTTCAATCGTCCCTCGGCCGCTTCCCCGAGCAGCTCAATGATCTCAATCGTAAACACCGAATCCACGATTTCTGCCAAGACAGCTGCCTGGTATCCAGATCCGGTCCCAATCTCTAGGGCATTGCTCTGATCCGAGACTTGAAGAAGCTCGGTCATGTACGCCACGATGTACGGCTGGGAAATGGTCTGCCCGTAACCGATCGGAAGTGGACGATCTTCATACGCCTCGCTGATCGAAGAGGGGGGCACGAACTGGTGGCGCGGTACTGTCCGCATTGCTTCAAGCACGCTCTGATCCTTGATGCCCCGAAGTCGAATCTGTCGCTCGACCATTCGATGGCGAAGGCGTTTGAATTCAGACTCTTGTTGTGGCGAAAATGGACGGATAATTGAAGCAGCGGTGGGATCGGTAACCGGACTATTGTGATCCGGCACGACTATCACCGCGACGATAAGAACGAGAAACCAGTAGGAAACGAGAGGCCTCATACAGCCGCTGATTTTCTTTCTTTACATCGCGTAGTAGCAGGTCACCCCGCCACGAAGTGTCACGAGGTGCCACGAAGTGGCCGCTTCGCAGCGGGAAAGGGGCTCGTCTCGACCGAGTCGAGACGGCCGAACCCGCGTTTTGGCCAACACCGATTCGGTGATAGGTTACTACAGACCTTGGAAATCACCCGACAACCAACACTCCTGCGCCCCGGATTTTACTTCCCTTCAAGAGCCGGAGTGCACGGTTCGCTTCCTTCAACGGAAATGTTTCAACCTCCACCCGAATCGGAATTTCCGCCGCAACCTTGAGAAAATCTATCGCATCCTGGCGAGTGCTGTTCGCAACACTCCGGATCGTCCTTTCTTCATAAAGGAGGCGGTAGTCAAGCTCAGGAATTGGCGTCATGTGAATTCCAGCAAGAGCCAGCGTCCCCCCTTTCCGAAGCGCTCTCAGTGCATGATGCACAAGGTGACCGGCCGGTGCAAACATGACGGCGCTGTCAACGGGATGCGGCGCCCGATCCTCAGCCCGACCTGTCCATACGGCACCCAACTCTACTGCAAGCTTCCGGTGTTCCTCACTTCGCGTGTACACGTAGACCTCACATCCCCAGTGCCGCGCCACCTGTATGCCGAGATGCGCGGATGCCCCGAAACCATACAGTCCCAGCCGGTCCCCCGGTCTGACTTCGCTCAGGCGCAGTGCGCGAAATCCGACGATGCCTGCACACAAGAGGGGGGCAGCGTTGATGTCAGAGAACAGGGCGGGGATGGCGTACACAAACTCCTCAGGGGCTACCGTATACTCAGCATATCCTCCATCGACATGATAACCGGTAAACCGGGCGTTTTCGCAGAGGTTTTCTTGCCCGCGCAGACAATATGGACACGTGCCGCACGTCCAGTGAAGCCATGGTACTCCTACGCGATCGCCAGTTTTAAGTCTTGAAACGTTCGGACCGATTTTCACTACCTCGCCGACGATTTGATGACCAAGAATGACTGGGGATTTTTTCGGCGGGAGTTCACCCTCAACAATGTGAAGGTCCGTGTGGCAGATTCCGCAGACCCTCACCTTGATCAATAAATCGCTATCGTGTGGAGTCGGAACTTCTACGCCCTCGTAGCGCAGGAATCCATTCTCGATCGGCGCAGGAGCATGAAGCCTCACCGCTTTCATGGAATACCGCCAGCCGTCAGCTTTGCAATTAAACAACAGTTCTCCGATCCTGCTGTTCAAAGTACTGTATTCAGCCACGAATATCAAGAACACCGTCACCCCAACACCCTCCACCTCCTTCCTCCCACACCATATTCATGCTCCTCAACCCTCACCAGATCACCCCCCCCGACGAATCCTTGCCCCCCGCCCATGTATCTCCCTGTATTTCAACGCCTTGCCGGAACGTCACCGTACGAGCAAAAAAAATCCCAGAAAACGCTTGACAAGGCTTCTCTGATTACTTATATTATTCAGTAGATACTGATTATTCAGAACAATTCAGATATCCAGACTCACATCCTTCTGGGAGGTAAACCACATGGCCAAGAAAACTACCAGCCGCCGTCGTTCGGTCGCGGGCGCGCGCGGACCCGGTTGCTGCAAAGTAGAATCGATAATTAGCGTCGACGAGCGGGGACAGATGGTGCTTCCGAAAGAGATACGAGAGATGGCGGGAATTCAGGCAGGCGACAAGCTGGCTGTCATCGGCTGGGAAAAAGACGGCAAAGTATGTTGCATCTCACTCATCAAAGTGGATG
>JAZGDX010000024.1:0-5103 GCA_036478305.1 Bacteroidota bacterium | reverse complement strand
CAGATTCCGTAAAGCGAACGGACACAGCATTGGGAAGAAGGTACATTGCATACTCAGGTTTCACACCCAGTCGCAAAAGTTTCGTGATCCCCTCCCATACACGTTCCATAGTCTCGTCGTAGCAGCGTCGAGCTTTGGGATCCAGCTTCACGAGTTCCGGGGTAATGTAATCCGGCTCATCGATGAAGTGTGCGTGAAGGACGGGTCTCGAACCCGGAGTCATTCGATGGCGCTGGTCTTGAGAGTCGGCGGTGTGGCTCAATTTCTTCCGAAACGTGTACGAAGGATGATAGAGAGCTCGCGCAATTTTTGAATGTGTAGTCAGGACAAGCGGCTCACCGAGGATCTTGTTTTGCGCGGGATTGAGTACAATGTCTATCGCTTCCGCATCGCTCAGGATTTCACGGGTTGTGCCAAGCACTTCACGTACAGATTGAGCCAGAATGCTTTCGTTATTCTGCTTATAATCGACCAGTTTGGATACCCTTCCTTCAAGACTCTCGTCGAACTCTCCTTTGAACGCCTTTGTTGTGTTCGTTCCATTGTGCGAGAACTGATCATGGTGTGAGATGAAGAACTCATGTTCTGGTGTGCGGTCGAGCTCTAGCGTTCTTTCTAGCACGGCCTCATAGAGCGGGTCCACCTTAAGCAATTCCTCCACCATCTTCCGAGTGACAATTTTTTGCTCGAGCGGTGTGTCGTATTGTTCACAGAAACGGTAGTAGCGAAGCAGAGTGATTCCGCTGATTGTGTGGTACAGGTACGCGAACGTCGCGATGGGCATGACGTATCGTGCTACCTCCTGAGTTTTCTTCTTGATATCCTTGGAGTACTTTTCGCCGTAAACCTTCCGTCCAGGGAAGCGCCGGTAGTATTCGTGTGCCGTTAAGGGTTTGAGAACGTCGATGAGTTTGTGATAGCTTTCAATTTGAAGATCGATAGTTCGCTGGTATACTGTGTGGGCTTCGCCTTCAAGCGGTGGTACGGCACACATGCCGGGTTTGATTTCGACGTACCGCTGACTTACCTGTTCAGAATTGTAGAACGGATGACTATGGAGAAACGACCATATGAAATGGCGCGAGACGTTGTCCAGGATAAACTGAAAGTAGCCGTGCTGGAAGGTCGTATGATGGCCAGCCACGTAAAGACTCTTCGCCAGATCTCTCCACCGATCAGGCTCGATTTGCTCGTCCGTAATCACGCCTTTACTCGAGTAGCAGGTTCGAGCTGTTGCGACGATGTTCTTGAATGGGTTGGGAAAGTACTTGTCAAGCTTAACGATTGGCTCAGCCGAAAGGAATGACTGCATCAATGATATTCCACTTGAAGAGGAGGGTGCAAACCCGAAATAATACAACAATCTAACAAATAGCGCTCAAAAGCACAAGGGGCTTTCGAATCGTTGAAACGCTGCTTAATGTGAGTTCTCGCTCTGGTCCAATGGTGCCAAGGTATCTTCTGAGACCAACCAGTCTAGTTCCCAGCCGCAGGTCGGAGGAATCCAATATTCCGCGGAATTTTACGGACTCACCCTTATCACAGCACCACCGCTACCTTGACGCGTTCCTTCGTATCAACACATACTTGAGAGTGCAAGTAAAACACTGGAACTCCAAGGCTTTTTGAAACTCTCAAACAAAAGAAGCGTAAAACTTATGAGGCTCCGTCAGGATGCCCTATTCTATCTCGAGGCATAATACCTGAGGACTGATTCAATGATGCGGGTACGATCGACAGCGGTTTTCGGTTTGATCCTGATGACTTTTCTTGCACCTTTCGTGCTTTCGCAAGAGAAGGTGATCGTTTCGATGAGGGATTTCTCCGATCGGGAGCTGGAAGCGCATGGCTTCACTCTGCCCAGTGAAACTCGACTTCACATAGTTGCGACCGGTGCGGGAGAGCAGGAAGCGATGTTTGAGTGGGAGGAGGATGCACCGATGTACGCGTTTGCCTGGATCATTGACTCAGAGACGCGCAAGCCGGTGTGGGAGATGACGATGGAGAACACATCTCGTGATCGCGAAGATCGCAAGTTCGATGATGATGTGACGTTATCCAAGGGGTCCTACGAGGTCTACTTTGCTGCCTACGCGTACTATTATCATGGAACGTTTACCCATATTCACACAAACGTGGATCGAAGGGTGGGAGAATTCGACACGCTGAGACACGGATACAAGAAGAATTTTTGGTCCTTCCTATCGAAATTGTTCGACGATGACATCGGAGAGAAGTTTTCCAAACAGGCGCCTCGGTGGGGGATCGACGTCGCTGTCGCCTCCGACAAAGTTTCCGGAATCAAACACTTTACACCACCGAAGGAACATAGTCGCGTCCTCCTTCGAATGACCGGCTTAGGTGATGACGAGATTCGACGGCAGGCATTCAAGCTTTCGCGCGCGGTTCCGATTCACATAACGGCCCTTGGGGAAGCAACTGGTCGCGACAAGTTTGTCGATTATGGCTGGATTATTGACTCGGAGACTCGAAGACGGGTGTGGGAAATGACATGGCGCGTTGTGCGTCGTGCTGGTGGGCATTCGAAAAACATCAAGGTGGATGATACGGTTACTCTTCCAGCCGGAACGTACGAGTTGGTTTTTGTAACCGATGATTCTCATTCGCTCGACGATTGGAACCAGAAGCCCCCGTACGACCCGCTGAACTGGGGAGTTGAACTTCGTGCAACGACCGAGTCTGATGTTCAGGAATTTACTCAAACCGAACCAGCTGCGATGAAGAACGTCATTGTACAGCTTACAGAGGTCGGAGACGCGGAAACGAGAAGCAAAGGTTTCACATTGAAATCCGATGCCACCGTTCGTGTGTACGCGCTGGGCGAGCGGTACTACTCAGGCCGAGGGCTCGCGGACTACGGTTGGATCCTCAAGGCCAGGAGTCGAGAGAAAGTGTGGCAGATGCGCGCTAAGAATACACAGCATGCCGGCGGGGCGTCGAAGAATCGGTACGTTGATGAAATCATCTCGTTGCCGGAAGGCTCCTACCTGGTATATTACAACACCGATGACTCACACTCCTATGAAAGTTGGAATGCCAGTCCTCCATTTGACCCTGAACATTGGGGGATAACGGTTGCTGGGTGGGGGAAAAAATTCGACCCGAAGCAGGTTGTGACGTTCAAGGAGGGTACCGAAGAGGGAATCCTTGCGCAGATCGTGAGGGTCGGTGACGACCAGCATGTGATGCGGCGGATTATCCTTGTCGAGCCGATGCGTGTGCGTGTGTACAGTGTTGGAGAAGGCAGGGCGGACGATATGTTCGATTACGGTTGGATAGAGAACGCCAAGAGTGGAGAGATTATTTGGGAGATGACGTACAACAAGACGTCACACGCAGGAGGAGCCAAGAAAAACCGAACCGTCAACACGGTCATTATGCTTGACCGCGGTGAGTATACCGTCCACTATGAGAGTGATGATTCCCATTCCTTCGAGGAATGGAACACCCTCCGACCGGACGATGCTGTGTACTGGGGAATCACCCTGTATCGTGAGTATTGAGACCCGTCGTTCTCTCCGACCCTGAAATCGCCCTATTGAAGTCGCTTAACCACAACCACTGTCTTATCATCGGTGTAGGTTTGGTGCGTATTGAACGCCTGCGCGTCCTCGATGAAGAGTTGTGCGATCTCCTTCGCACTGAGGTTCTTCCAGGCCTTCAGCCGCTCCTTTAACCGCTCCTCGCCGTACATCTCAGACCGATCGTTCACCGCTTCCGAAATGCCATCCGTATACAGCAACAAGATGTCTCCGGGATCAATCGTGATGCTCTCGGTGCGGTATCGTTCTTCCGGGAACGGCCCTAAGATTTGACCCGTCGGTTCAAGGGTTTCTATGTCCCCAGATTTCGTGTGCAGGAGAATGGGGTTGTTGTGTCCGGCATTTGCGTAGACCATCAATCCACGTTTATCGTCTACAAACTCCCCATAGAAAAGGGATACGAAATGCTCCTCGGAGAACATCCGATTCATCAACCGGTTGACCTTGCCCAATAATGTCGGAATCTTGGACTGATATTCGAAACCCATCCTGAGCGCTCCCGATATATACAGAGCGTGTGCGGCTGCTGAGAGGCCCTTGCTGGTGGCGTCTCCGATGACAACGCCCAGCCGGTCGACTTCTCCTGCTTCGAGGTAGTCGAAGAAATCCCCTCCCACAATTCGGTCGGGAATGGAAATGCCATACAGTTCGTAATTGTGGAACCGGACTTCATGCTCTGGCAGGATACTTCTCTGGATCTCCCGAGCCTTGTCGAGATCCTCCTCCAGTTGCAGTGCCTCCGCTTCCACTCTTCGAGACTTCAAGAGGGAGGTAAGTGCGCTTCCGATGATACCAAGAGTGTAGAACATGCTCTGTTCAAAGTCCTCGGCGTTGAACGCGAAAATGTATGGATACAGGTTCGTCTGTTTCCAGAGTACTTTCTCTCCGATACCAACTGCGGAGTAGCGCAATATGCCCTTTCGGCGAAAATATTGATTAGTTTCCTTCGCCAGCACTGTTCGATTCTTTGCAATATCGAAGAAGATGGGATAGGTCTCGATCTTGATTCCATAGTTATCTTTGATCTTCTCGATCTCTCCGCGTTGTTCGACTAATCGGTACTTCCCCCTTTGCGGGTCGAGTTTCCAGATTCGCCCCCCTTTGATCTCGATGTTCTCATTCCTCACTATTTGCTCGAGAACGTGCGACAGGAGATGTTCTTCTGTGTCTGCCCGATCCGAAGCAAAGCTCTTGAGAATATGGTACAGCTTTCGTTGATTCATGGCAGCGTTTGGTTCTTCTTATTGTTACATGTTAAACTGTTCAGGATGGGAGCAAGTTGAATGTACGAAAATATCCTGATGTTCTCAATCCGACGGGCTGATTATCCTTGACAATCTTGCGGTTTTTTAGTTATGTTTCTGATCCTGCTTAATCCATAAACACCGAAGGGGATAAAGATGAACCACGAAATCAATCGTCGTGATTTTCTCAGAACAGTTGCTGCTGTGGGGGCGGGGGTTGTGGCTGCTCCGATCGTAGGCGTTCGGGACCTGGGCGCGGGGCTGCCGAAGCAAGTCCAGCCAGTCGTGATCGCCAG
>JAZGDX010000239.1:0-5292 GCA_036478305.1 Bacteroidota bacterium | reverse complement strand
AGGTGAGAGTCGGGAAATTGCCTACACGAACAAGCAGGCTGGGGTGTTCTACACGGAGACGAGCGGTGAGCATCGAAACAGTTGGCAGGGCTGGACCATCTCGGCGAAGAAAATGCTCCACGATTATGCAGTGTTTCTCGACCGGAGGCTCCTCCGACGCTCAGAAACAACTGAAGCGGTTGTCTATCCACACCAGTTGATCCGCAAATATGATGGTGGGTTGGAAGAGATCGTTACGCTTCTCGACAGCCTCGATGCGCTCATTGTCGAGTTTCACAATGTGACAGCGGAGAGTGTACGACTGGCTCCACTGTTCTTGGACGCGATGCGGTCGGACGTCTATGAAGTGACCTCTCAAGATAGCGTGCTCCTGATTGCACGAAAGAATCACCTCCGTCGATCCGGGAAGGAAAACTATCCAGTGTGGGTTGGGGTTGCGAGCCATGAGGACATTTCTGTGCTGGAGGAGGACCTTATGGTCCCGACCTTGTCGGGGTTCAGCCCGGCGAGTGTGGAGGCAAAAGTGAAGGATGAGAAGGTTCGGTTTATTATCGTTGTGGGAGATACCAAGGAGGAAGTAGCCGCTCTTGCCAGACATGTTCGCTTCAACAGTGAACGACTCAAGGAAGTGAAGAAAAATCGGCTTGAAAACCTTTTACGATACTCTCGGGTCCGGACGAGCGACGATCGGTTGAATGCGGCGCTGATGTGGGCGAAGGTATCACTCGACGCTCTCATCATGAATCAAATGGGAAAGGGTATCTTTGCGGGTTTGCCGTGGTTCAACAATTACTGGGGCCGGGATACATTTATTTCTCTTCCGGGAGCGACACTCGTGACCGGTAATTTCAAAGAAGCTCGGGAGATTCTGCTGTCGTTTTCAAGTCTTCAAGAAACGAACCCACAGAGCCCGAATTACGGACGCATCCCCAATCTCGTTACCACGGAATCGACGTCGTACAACACAGCGGACGGAACTCCATGGTTCATTCGAGAGCTGTACGAATATGTTAAGTATTCTAATGACACACTGATCGTCCGAGAACTGTATCCGGTGGTGAAGCGGTCGATTCAGGGAACCTTGCGACACCATGTTGATGAGCATTACTTTCTCGTTCACGGCGATGCGGAGACATGGATGGACGCCGTGGGACCGGACGGTCCCTGGTCCCCGCGTGGAAACCGGGCGGCTGAGGTTCAAGTGCTCTGGTACTTCCAGCTTCTCATCGGATCGTTCATCGCCACATACGTGGGCGATCTGGATGCGGCCGAAGAGTGGGGTTCCATCGCCAGCAGCGTGAATGTGAATTTTAACGAGATGTTCCTCGAACAAGTGACTGGTGAGGTTTATGATCATCTGAATCCCGATGGAACACCCGATCGCCAGGTGCGACCGAATCAGATCTTTTGTTTGGACATCGTCAATAGCGAAGCGGTGCGCCAGAAGCTTATTACGACGGTCGTGAGTCAGTTGACGTATCCTCACGGGGTTGCTTCACTTTCGCAGAATGATGAGGATTTTCATCCGTACCATCATTATCAACCATTCTACGTGCAGGACGCCGCTTACCACAACGGTGTGGTCTGGACGTGGTTGTCTGGACAGGTGATCTACGGCATGACGCGGTATGATTTGCAGGAAAAGGCGTATCGACTGACCGAGAATTTGATAGATCAAATTCTCGACTACGGCGGAGTAGGTACGATATCGGAGCTTCTCGATACTGCACCGAGACCGGATGAGAAGCGGCCGAGGCGTTCGGGGACGTTCTCGCAAGCGTGGAGTCTGGCGGAGTTCATTCGAAATATATATCAAGACTACTTTGGTGTCATGCCGGATGCGACTGGAGATATCCTGTTTCTTTCGCCAAGGCTCCCGAAATCTATCGAAGAAGTCGAGTTCCTTCAGCATGTCGGGACCGCGTCTGTCAGCATTCACTATTTGGTGGCAGGTGATAGGGTCAGGGTGACGCTCAGCTCCGCTGAATTAGAACGCGAACTTACTGTTCACTTTTTCTGGCCTCTCGAGAACGGAGACGCCTGGCGGGCGCGTCTGAAACTTCGACCCGGGAAAACACTGAGGATCGTGTTCGATGCGAAGAGGTTTTCGCTGTTCGAGGATCAAGAACAGATTAGCTCGAGACCGATGTACTTGACCAACTACTCCCTCAGGAATCATTTTGCGGATCTCCGGTTCGCTCAACCAATGGTCAACGAAGGACTACGGGCGCTGAAAGGACCGGACCACACGGTGCTCCAGCTCGAAGATGTGCGACAGCAGAATGCCAACGCGAAAATCATCTACAACGCCATCGATGAAAAAGATGATGATCATGGGACTGGAAATTATCGCTATCCGAAGAATCCGCATTTTGCCGAGGGTATCCTGGACATTACAAAGTTCCAGGTGACGGCGGACCGACGCAACGTCTACTTCAAAATGCAGTTCAGAAACTTGGTCAATCCGGGCTGGCATCCAGAGTATGGTTTTCAGCTCACCTATGTTACCATTGCAATCGACAAGGATGGTATGGAGAATTCAGGAAATCGCCAGATCGGGGCAAACTCAAATTTTCTCTTGGATCCCCGGTTTGCCTATGAAATGGCTGTGTACGTCGGGGGTGGCCTGCGGGTGGTGGATGCGGCGGGTAAGATCGTGGCGGAATATTTCCCGGGTGAGGGAGACTCACGCGATCCGATTGGGGACGTTTCGACTCGCACGATCAGTTTTTCCATCCCGATCAAACATATCGGAATTCCAGATGAGAGGTGGCAGTTCTCCGTACTTGTCGGCGCACAAGATGACCATGGCGGTGCGGGTCTTGGTGAGTTTCGGAACGTTGTAAGGAGGGCAGATGAGTGGGCTGGTGGAGGCAAGATGAATCCCCATGACGCAAACGTGTATGATACGATCCTGCCGAGATAGGCCTTAAAAGGCTGAAAGCGTTCTTACTCACCCAATCGTCGCTCACCATATTACTTGGATGTTGATTTCCGTAGGACACTCCTCGCGTGATGCGGCTTGCCGCTGTTAAAGAGGCTCGGTATTTTCATTGCGAGAACTTAAATTGCTATTTTATCTCACAGATTATGTACAGTTTCATCGTGGCGAAATATCTAACCATTCCCAATCCACCAAAGATTACAGCGGAGGACAGCCTGAGTACTGCATTGAGCCTGTTCACGGCAACTGGCGTGGATGAACTTCCCGTCGTAGACGGATCTTCCGGAGTAATACGAGGCGTGATCAGGAAGAAAGACCTCCTGATGGCGTATGATAGGGAGTTGGTGGAAAGAAAGGGAATGCGCAAGTCCTGCAGAAGCAAGGTGCGTCGTTGGTGGCCTTCGCGATGAGAACCTTACTGAATTGCGATCTTGGATAAGCGCCGCGACTGCCCAAGGGTTGGTCATTTCGAAATGATTCAAATCAATCTGAAGGAGTGAACCCTCTATGCCTTCGGATCTTCATCCTTGGAATGTTTCGCCCGCAGAAGCCATCAAGATCCAGCAGACACTCAGTCCGAAAATCAGTGTCCAGAGTTTCGACCAGCCCTTCCAGTATGTCGCCGGCGCGGATATCTCCTTCGATAAAGGATCGAACATCATCTACGCTGGTGTGGTCGTCCTGAAGTATCCTGAGCTCAGCGAGGTCGATCGGGGTCTCACCGTCAGCCGAGTCACTTTTCCGTATATTCCTGGTTTGCTTTCCTTTCGGGAGTCGCCGGTCGTTCTGGAGGCCTGGGAATACCTCCACGTCCGACCAGACGTACTTCTGGTCGATGGACACGGATATGCGCACCCCCGTCGCTTCGGTATCGCCTGCCACCTCGGACTGCTGTTGGACATCCCGACGATCGGGTGCGCGAAAACAGTGCTGGTCGGAAAATACGAAGAGCCCGATCGCGAGGCTGGCAGTTTTCGTCCACTGGTTGATCGAGACGAGATTGTCGGCGCTGCCCTCCGGACGAGTACGGGAGTAACTCCTGTGTATGTGACGGTCGGCCACTTAGTAGATCTCGAGAGCGCGATTAAGGTCGTGCTTAATTCCTGTCGCGGTTACAGGATTCCGGAGCCCACCAGGCGAGCCCACCTCCTAGTCAACGCACTCCGTCGCGGTGAAGTTGAGACCGATAGAAAACAGGGTTCCTTGTTCTGATCGGTGGGGCCCGCACGTGCAAGAACCATTGCCTTCCCGCTGCAGGTTCTTGCTTTTTTCAATCGGTCGACGCATCCTCTGGAGAGAACCTCTGTTTCAGTTCCTTGTCGATCCTTTCCAGATCTCTCTGGTGAGCACGAAACCGAACGACGATACTCTCGTTTTCATACCGCTTTTCGATGATCTCAGCCGACGAGTGGATAAAGGCGAGGAGTCTCTGCTCCCGGACAGGGAGGGTAACGGTTCGCTCGGCGAATTCGCTGTCCATGATGGACATGGTCTCTTTTCGCAGCGCGTTGATGTTGATCACGCGAGCACCAGAAACAAAGACGGCACGGCGGTAGTTTCGTTTCATTTCAGCGATCATCGTCCGATCTTCAACACGGTCCATCTTGTTGAAGACCATCACCATCGGTTTCTTATCTGCATGGAGCTCTACGAGCGTCTCGTTGACGATCTGAATTTGTTCGTGAAAAGCCGGATGACTCGCATCGGCTACGTGGAGGAGAATGTCAGACTCAACGACCTCATCAAGTGTGCTCTTGAAGGAAGCGATGAGATGAGGTGGAAGTTTACGAATGAACCCTACTGTGTCAGAGAGGAGAATCCGGTGGGCCGGCGATAGCCGGACCACGCGAACAGTGGAATCGAGAGTCGCAAATAGCCGATCTTCGACGAACACGTTCGATTCCGAGAGCACATTCATCAACGTAGATTTTCCGGCGTTTGTATAACCTACTAACGCGACACGCGTGAATTGATCGCGCCCTTTTCGTTGCGTTTGGCGCTGTCGATTAATACGCTCCAGCTGCCCCTTTAGACGTCCGATTCGCAATCGGATGACTCGCCGGTCTGTCTCGAGTTGCTGCTCTCCAGGACCCTTGGTGCCAAGTCCTCCGTACTGTTTCGATAGGTGAGTCCACTGGCGCGTAAGGCGTGGTAGAAGGTATTGCAGCTGCGCCAGTTCAACCTGAGTTTTTGCTTCGTTTGATTTGGCGTGTGAAGCGAAGATGTCCAGAATTAATCCACTCCGGTCAAGGATCTTGCGGTTGATTTTCTGCTCCAGGTTCCGAACCTGCACCGGGGAGAGATCGTCATCGAAGATCACGACGTCGATTTTCTGGTCAATGACTTGG
>JAZGDX010000238.1:0-2236 GCA_036478305.1 Bacteroidota bacterium | reverse complement strand
GCTCTCGTGAGCATGGCTTCTACCGTAAGGGAAGAGCTGAAACGGAGTGGGACAAAGGTTGGGTTGACCTCGTAGTTTTCTTCCAAGATTATGCGTGCCGCCACGACATCGGATGTTGATGCATTGGCCACGGCAACGCTTTGGATCTTCTGAAGGTCTTCCTGAAATGCGAGGAGTAGGGAACGATTTGCTGAGAGACTGGACACGCCGATTCCGGGGACGATTGAGTACTCCGGAGCGTGTAAGGCATAATCAATCGGGGAGAGAAAAGCAACATCGAGCAATCGCTCTCGCATCCTCGCTGCGATCGTTGCCGGATCAGCACATTCGAGCTCAAACTTTGCGCCGCTTTCCCCCAGTCCATACACCAGCGGTTTCGCGAAAACGTGTGGAACGACGCCAAGTTTCTTCCGCATCGAACATCCGTACCGGGTTACTGAGCCGCAGTTTTCTGGCGGACGGCTTTGCTCGTTAGCCTTCGCAAGTAGTATAGCTTTGCGCGACGGACACGGCCCTCTTTCACGAGTTCGATTTTCGAGACCCGAGGAGAGTGAAGAAGGAAAATTCGCTCGACACCAACACCCTCGGAAACCTTGCGGACCATGAATGATTCCCGCAGTCCCGATCCACGGCGACTGATCACCACTCCTTTAAATTGCTGGATGCGCTCCTTGTCACCTTCGATGACACGAACATGCACGTTCACCGTATCACCGGGTCGAAACACAGGGATGTCTGACTTCCGTTCTGTCGCTTCAACGAGTGAAAGTTTATCCATAAGTTCTCGCCCTTCAAATAGCAGATAAGAGATTACACTGTTCATTTTCCATGGAGAAGATCTTTCCGACGCCCCTGCGTGCGTTTCAACGCTTGAGCCTCGCGCCACTTCTTGATCTCACCATGATAGCCGGAAAGTAACACATCCGGCACTTTCATTCCCCGGTAATCGGCAGGCCGAGTGTAGTGGGGATGGTCAAGCCGGTCGTGTTGAAAGGAATCCTCCAGTGCCGATTCAGCATCACCGAGAACACCGGGAATCAACCGGACAACTGCGTCAATTATCACAAGCGCCGGGAGTTCACCTCCTGTCAGAACATAATCTCCGATGGAAATCTCCTTCGTAACGAGCCTCTCCCGCACCCGCTCGTCGATTCCCTTATAATGTCCACACAGAAGGATGAGATTGTGTTTGATCGAAAGGTTGTTTGCCAGCCGCTGCGTAAACTGTACCCCTTCAGGTGTCAAATACACAACCTCGTCATAGCTGCGTTCGGCTTTCAGGGTCTCGATGCATTGAAAAATCGGTTCCGGCTTCAAAACCATCCCCGCACCGCCACCAAACGGTGTATCGTCGATTGTTCGGTGTTTATCGTGAGTGTAGTCTCGCAAGTCATGGACGACGATCTCGACCAGCGCTTTCTCTTGAGCTTGCTTCAGGATGCTTTCGCTCACCGGCGAGGTTAGAAGTTTTGGAAACCCAGTGATGACGTCAATTCTCATTATTCAACGCTACGCCCGAGCTGTTGGGACTCGAGCAGACCCTCAATGACGTGTATCCTAAGCAACCGTTTCCGGAGATCTACACTTCGAATAATTTCCCGTACCGACGGGATCCAAAATTCCCTCCCTTTCTGCTTCACGACATAGACGTCCTGCGCAGGCAGCCGGAGGACATCGACAACGGTTCCGATCTGTGCTCCATCTTCATCTTCTACTCTCAACCCCAGAATGTCATCGACAAAATAGGTCTCCGGAGGTAGAGTGATTCTCTCCTCACGCAAGACGAACAGGTAGTTTCCGAGCAACTCCTCCGCGCGGTTTCGGTCATCGATTCCCTTCAACTTGACAACGATTCCCCTCCTGTGGGGGCGTGTACTCTCAATACACACCGCGTTGAGTCGGACTTCTCTATCATCATGTCCAATGAATACTGTATCAAGCTGTGAGAACCGATGAGAGTTCGGAGTCATCGATTCCACAACGAGTTCGCCCTTTACGCCGGAACACTTCCTGATTCTTCCGATCGCGTACAGATCCTCTCTCACGGGTTTTTTTTCCTCTGCCGCCACCCTCTGAGCTGCTCATCCATTCTGTTCAAGTTGGACTGAGGTATCGGTTGCACAGGTTCCGGCCAGATCCGGATAAAGAACTTACTGCCACCGATTACGAGGCCAGTAGACTCTACGCGTTCCCGTGGAGCTCCTCGCTCGTTCAATAGAAATTCCCTCAAACGTTC
>JAZGDX010000237.1:0-3020 GCA_036478305.1 Bacteroidota bacterium | reverse complement strand
CCCTCTGAGAGACCTGTAATTCAAACCCTCCCGTGCCCGGAACAGGAGTTGAACCTGCACGGGTGTGACCCCACTAGCTCCTGAAGCTAGCGCGTCTGCCAGTTCCGCCATCCGGGCATTGAAAATGAGCCAACTTCGGCAATTTCTACCTTCTGCTCAACTGCTTGCTGTCAGCACAAAGGTAACAAATAGGGTAGAGGAATTCAACCGATTGGATGGAACCGGAGTGTACGGACAGAGCAGTCCGGGGATGGCTCAACCGACTGGGTGTTCGATGAGATGATTGTGCCCTTCAGGGTGTGCAGAATTCCCGTCAGAGAACGCTCCAATATTCATTCGCGTTCTACTAGACCTATCCGTTATGGTCACTTAATTGCGTGATTATTGCAGCGGGCTCTGGACATTGTCTCGGGAATTCGTTTGCGATCATCGGATTCGCGGCACTCCTGATGGAGTGCTGAAAGAGAGTCTCGGTGATGGGGTGCGTTCAAGAACACATGCTACGCCGGAGTGAAAATCAATCGCTTCCGAAAAACCGGCAGAGTAAACGCAGACTCTGCTACTCCTCAATAGACATGGGCTTCGGCAGTGGGATCTGATCTGTATCCTTCTTGTCGTTCTGGTACATGATTACTGCCGCTCCAGGACAAGGCTCAGTGCCGTCGTGAGCCTCAGGATATCATGATTTGCCATGTCGAGTCGAGCGCTCAACGCCGCGCCGATGTTCCTCACGACCGTGTAGCCGATTTCCTTGTCCGACTCGATGAGACGAATGAAGTCGACGTGTTCTATTTCACCCAATCGACATCTCTTTAGCGCGATAACCGTTGCACTGCGTATCCCCCTGGGGTCAAGAATTGCCATTTCACCGAAAAACGCGTAGTCCTTGCTCGACAGCTGAATAAGCGACTTGTCCTGCCGATTCATCGCGGCGCTGGTATCCTTAAGCACGAGGACCTTTGAAATCTCTACTTCTCCTTCGAGGAGGATGTACATCCGGTCTCCTCTTATACCTTCCTGAAGGATCGCCTCATTGGCTTCAACCACTTTCTCTTTGATGATGCCGCGAACTTTCCCGAGTCTCTCGCTACTCAAACCGGAGAAAATCGGGATCTTTTTCAAGAACTTTATCTCGAGCATCGTTTACACCTCGGGTGATCCCTCGACCGAACCGATGACGATTGCGTAGTCGGATTTTTCAATCCGATAGTCCAGTGGGGGATTGACATTGACGCGCATGCCGCTTCTTTCTTCGACCTTGATGCCTGCCTGCTTGAATTGTTTCTCGATGAAGGCATCGATGGCCGTATAATCGTGCGAGAGAATGTCCGACATTCTCACGCTCTCTTCCTCCGAAACGAAGCCGATTACAATCCAGTCGTTGTTTTTCTTGCAGTATGAAGAATATTCTTCAAATGTCTTTCCGACAAATTCCTGGGGGACAGGAACTCGGTGGATGTCATGTCCGCGGCCGGTCGAGAGAAGCTCCCGTACGACCTGAGGCGCACCTGGGAAGAGGATGTGGTTTGCGAGCATGAAGCCGATGTGTTCATCGCTCACAATTACTTCGTCCGCTTTGGAACGCTTCAAGTGCCCGATATTCTCACGGTCGAGGATATGAGCATACACTTTGACTTTTGGCTCTATTGACTTAACAGTGAGAGATGCCATCAAGGTTCGGTCGTCCGAAGGGGTGTGCATCCCCTCCGAGTCATCTGGAAGGATTATGACTGCGGTCGCATGTCTGACGTTTGCCAATTTCAACGTTGTTTCCTTCGTAAAATCTCCGTGAACGTAGGCAACGTTAAGCCGGTCAAACTCGTCGCAGAGACCTTCTATCCTGTCCGCCGGCATCTCGTTGACCAGCACCAGCTGAGGCTTTTTCTTATGCGCGTAAAGGTTAAACGTTGCGAGAATCTGTTCCGTATTGAGATTCCAGCCACAGATGAGAATGTGGTTTTTCCAAGTAATCTCTGTCAATCCGCGACCCTCCCTGATTTTTCTGGCGACGAGGACAGACGAAACCGTGGCCGTGAATATGGAGATAAGAATGATCCCACTGACCATAACGATGGCGGCTATTAGCCGCCCTCCTTCTGTAAGCGGCACCTTGTCTCCATAGCCGACCGTCGTCATCGTGACCAGCGCCCACCAGATGGCATCGGTGAGCGAATTGAACTGGCTCGGGTTGCCTACATGCTCAAATACGTAGACGAAAATCGCAGCAATGTTGATGATAAAAACAATGAGGAGGATCACCCGGAACAGCTCGTTTCGTACGAGGGTGTCCAGAGCGTTCAAGAGGCGAGCGATGAATCTCATACTAACAAGAGAAGCGTTGTTGAGAGGATCGCTTGATACCCGGCACTGTCAGGTACCGAAATCAAGCGCGCGCGCGTTCGTTTCCGAGAGATTGTTTCAGACAGTACGTCACACGATGGTATCTGCATCGGACTTCAACCGATCACCGGTTGGTCACCAATATACATTTCTGTTGCTTCAGGGTCAACCCGCCGGTGATGGTCGGTTGCGTTTGGTGAAATTTCGGTTTGATCGGCAGCGCGTGTTCAAGGATGGCGTTGAGCGTCACACGCCGGGTAGTTTTTTCGTTGGAACCGAGAGCGAGGCACGCGCAGGGAGTTCGTCGCAGTCCTGCTGCACGATAAAGACGCGACTATGAAATGGTTCGCAGCTCGATCCTCAACACGTCTGCTTGACTTTTCCCGTGGACAGAGGTATATTGAGTGGTCATTCCATCTTCGCATTGAAGTTCTTGCCAAGAACGTTCCCCAACTGAACCAGACGTTCCATGGAGACCGCCCCCGCAGCTTCTTCTGTTCTCGGGTCTGTCGTCATCATCGCTTTGTTCCTCTTCATCGCGGCGGTAACCGAACCGGTGATCAAACGACTTCGTTTTCCTCATTCAGTTTTTCTCCTGTTCACCGGAACTGCGCTCGGGCTGCTCGTGAACTGGCTGACGGATCGGGTTGAGGGGGGCTGGATTGCGGAGGTTTCCGGGT
>JAZGDX010000236.1:0-2241 GCA_036478305.1 Bacteroidota bacterium | reverse complement strand
TGTCGACGGTACCGACAATTTTCCTACCCGGTATCTGGTGAACGACGCTTGTGTTCTCCTTGGAAAACCGAACGTCTACGGAAGCATATTTCGGTTCGAAGGACAGGCCTCGGTATTCTATGCTGAGGAAGGTCCGTGTTATCGGTGCCTATATCCGGAACCTCCTCCTCCGGGACTCGTTCCGAGCTGCGCCGAGGGGGGTGTGCTGGGTGTCCTTCCGGGGATCATTGGTTCGATCCAGGCCCTCGAGGCGATTAAGTTGATCATCGGTCAAGGTGATTCGCTGATCGGCAGGTTGCTCCTGTTCGACGCGTTGCGCTTGAAATTCCGCGAGCTCAAGCTTCGGAAGAACCCGGATTGTCCGATATGTGGAGAGCGTCGGACAATCCACGAGTTGGCCGACTACGAAGCGTTCTGTGGTGTAAGCGATAGCACAGAGGAGATGAAACAGGACAAGGCGTTCGAGATAACGGTAGAGGAACTGAAGCGCAGACTCGACCGTGGAGACGATTTGTTCATTCTCGACGTCCGAGAACCGCACGAATACCAGATTTGCAGCATGGGTGGTTATCTCATTCCGGTTAATGACATGCCCAAGCGTGTTCATGAGTTGGATTCATCGCGGGAAATCGTGGTGCACTGCAAGCTTGGCGGTCGCAGTGCGAGAGCCGTTGAGTTCTTGAAGCAAGCAGGTTTCCGAAAGGTCAAGAACCTTGTCGGTGGGATCGATGCGTGGGCGGAAAAGATCGACCAAACATTGCCACGTTATTAAGGCAGGTTGAGGGAAGACCAGAATGTTCTGAGGTGAACCCTTAGTTAAAGAGCCCCTTTTCTAGTTTCGGATAAGGGGCTTTTCTGTCTGGGAAGGGTGTAACAGGTTCACCCTCAACCTAGGGAAGCCGCTCGAAGCGCGCCTGGAAGAAGCGCAGATATTTCGGCTCGTACATCATTCTGAAGCCCGTGAATTGGGAGCGATTCTCCTGCACAGCACAGATTGACTCCACGGTCACATCGCAGTGTGCCTGGGTGTATACTCGTCGAGGGAAGGTCAGCCGGACAAGTTCGAGCTTCGGATAATAGTGATCGCCGGTCTCCTTGTTTCTGCCGGCAGACACGATGCCGCGTTCCATGCTACGGACGCCCGATTCGATGTAAATTTCTGCTGCCAGGGTCTGCGCAGGGAACTGGACCTGTTTGAGGTGGGGGAGGAACTTCTTTGCATCAAGATACACTGCGTGGCCGCCGATCGGAACGACGATCGGAATACTCTCCTGAAGGAGTTTGTTGCCTACGTACTCCACCTGCCCGACGCGAGCACGGATATAGTCCCCATCGACCATTTCATCCATTCCACGGGCCATCGCCTCCATGTCGCGGCCGGCGAGCCCACCATACGTGTGAAGCCCCTCGTAGACGACAACAAGGTTGCGCGCCTCGTCAAAAAGGTTCTCATCGTTGGTACCGAGGAAGCCTCCTATGTTGACCAGGAGGTCCTTCTTGGCGCTCATCGAGCAGGAATCCGTGTAGGAGCACATCTCCTTCAAGATTGAGGCGATGGACCGGTTCTTGAAGCCTTCTTCACGCACCTTGATGAAGTACGCATTTTCCACAGCGCGCGCTGCGTCAAGAACGACTGTGATGCCGTGCTTTGATGCTATCTCGCGGACGCCGCGAAGGTTCTCGATAGATATCGGTTGCCCACCGGCCATATTCACGGTCGCTGCCACGCTTATGTAGGGAATCTTTTTCTCCCCGACCTTCCTGATCAGGTCTTCGAATTTCTGGAGATCGACGTTCCCCTTAAACGGATGGCTGCAGTCTGGATCGTGTGCCTCGTCAATGATGACGTCCACGAATCTGCCGCCGGCAAGTTCCTGGTGCAATCGAGTCGTGGTGAAGTACATGTTCCCCGGAATAACGTCATCCGGTTTAATCAGGACTGTTGAGATAAGGTGCTCTGCACCGCGACCTTGATGAGTGGGCACGAGGTACTTGTAGCCATAGTATTTCTGCATCTGGGATTCCAGATTGTAGAAATTTTCACTGCCTGCGTACGCTTCATCTCCGAGCATCATACCCGCCCATTGATTGTCACTCATCGCCGCGGTTCCGCTGTCTGTCAGCAAATCAATATAGACGTCCTCCGACCTCAGCAGAAAGGTATTGTACCCAGCCTCTTTGATCGCCCCCTCGCGAAAACTTCGGGTCGTCATCTTAAGCGGTTCGACTACTTTGACTTTG
>JAZGDX010000235.1:0-4050 GCA_036478305.1 Bacteroidota bacterium | reverse complement strand
TTTTGAATCTGGGTGGTGTAGTAGGAGCGATGCTGGGGGGCACGTTTACACTGCTTTTCGTTCGGATCCTACTCGCCGAAAACCTTCTGCTTTGTGCTGCGGCTACCATGGTTCTTGCCAGCGGAGTTTTCTGGCAAGCAGCCCGCCGGGCGCCCTCAGTGGCGCCAAAGATGGGCCCGAAAGAATCTGAGGACTTTCACACGCTGGATATAGTGCGCTTGGCCATAAAGAATCGCCACCTCTTAGTCATCGGCGCTCTCATCTCGATCGCCGTCATCGTGAGCAAGCTGGTGGAATACCAGTTCTTTGGCATAGCCGAAGCTACCTATTCTAACAAAGAGGATCTGACAGCCTTCCTCGGTGGATTCTTCGGACTGTACCTTAACGCGGTGACGTTCACGGTACAGTTTTTCCTCACGGGGATGGTCTTGCGACGATTCGGCGTGGGCGGGGCACTACGTTTTACACCTGCCGCAGTGATGGTGGGTGTGGTGGGCGTCCTAGCGCTGCCTGGCATTTGGACCGCATCGGCTCTCCGGATGGTCGAAGCCGGGTGTCGCTACACCCTAAACAAAACCAGTCTAGAAGTCCTCTACCTACCCATTCCGCCGAAAGTCAAGAATCGCACCAAGGTATTCTTGGACATGGTAGTGGACCGTCTTGCAGGCGGCCTGGCAGGCTTGCTGCTCGTCTTTTGCACTTCGGTGCTCCTTCTCAGCGTGCGGCAAATCGGCATCGTCATAGTGCTCTTCGCTGCGGTTTGGATTGGGTTGGGTGGCTTTGCCCTGCGCGCGTATGTGCGCACGATCAGAAAATCTCTGGAAAAGCGAGAAGTACACCTTGAAAGCGTAACGGTAAATGTTTCTGACGCGGCTACCATTGGAGTGTTAACGCAAGCTTTGGATTCTTCTAATGACCGCCAAGTCAGGTACGCGTTGGGTCTGTTGGAGCAGGTCCCGCAAGTATCTATCACCGACCGTCTGGCCGGTCTGTTGAGGAACCGGTCGGCCGAGGTGCGGGCTGCCACATTACGTTTGCTCACCGCCCGAGGCGACCGCTCAGCAATTCAGGCGGCCGAAGAGTTCGTGATCAGTGGCGAACCGGAGTTGCGATTCGAGGCCGTGCACTACATTTGCCAATCTGACCCGAAGCCAAACGTCAGGCTCCACGACTTCTTGAATCATCCAGATTTGGATGTTCGCCTCGCTGCTCTCATCACTGTCGAGAAGCACACCTACCAGCGACCCTTGCCCGCAATCTCACAACAGTGGATTGAGGACTTGATGAGTCGAAGTGACGCGGAGGCTGAAAAGTCGTGTACGCTGGCGGCGCGGGGCTTGGTGCTGGCGGACTCCCAAGTTGTGCCTGTCACAGGGTATCTTCGACGATTGCTGGGAGATCCTAACCCAGCGATCGTGAACGCGGCCCTGAGGACTGCCGGTAAGGTACAAAGTCGGGAACTTATTCCCTTGATCGCCAACAAGCTGGCGAAGCGTACAATGCGTGCCGAGGCCCGAGAGGCGCTGGCCCGCTACGGCTCCCGGATCGTAGGGACGCTCGGCGACTATCTCGGTGATCCGAATGAAAAAGAGGGTGTTCAACCAGCGATCCCGCGGGTCTTGGGCCAAATTGCCACAACAGAAGCTGCCGAAATTCTGGTTCGCCATCTCCCCGACAGCAGCCTTGAGATGCGTTTCCAAATTCTCAAAGCCCTGAATCGGATCCGGCGCGACCACCCACAGGTTCCAATTCCGGGAGATATAATTGACAATGAAGTACTGCGAGAGGCGAAGCACTACTACCAACTGCTTTTTAGTGTGCGGAGCGACCGAGCGCCGGCAGGACCCGGCAGGAAGCTGTTGATTCGCACGTTGGAAGAGCGACTGGATCAAACACTGGAACGCATCTTCCGCTTGTTGGGCTTACATTACCCGCCTGAAGAAATCTATGATGCTTACCGGGCGGTCAAGAGCTCGCAGTCGCAGCGACGGAGCGGAGCTCTGGAATTTCTAGACAGTACGCTGGAGCGATCCCTTAAACGCACGATCCTACCTCTTCTGGAGGAGAGTTCATGGGATCGCTTGCGGCCCCTTGGTAAAGAGCTTTTTGGGCTAGAAGCTTTGAGCGCCGAACAAAGCCTGAGGGAGTTGATTCGAGGCGATGACCAGTGGGTAAAGATGGTAGCACTCTACCGCGCTGCTGAACTACAGCTCAAGTCACTCGAAACGGAAATGCGCATTGCGGAAAACGACCCAGACCCGTTGGTTGTCGAAACTGCGAAGTTCGCACTGACGCGAATGAATCCCAAGCCTAGTTAAAGCTTGCGGACGATTCGCCTTGCGGGGGCTGCCTCCGGGGTCGGGGTACCTCGCTCGTCATGCCGCATAGAATGCGTGTAAGCGCTCCTTCCGGCGCTTGTTGGCTGTTTTGTGAATCAGCCCGGCGAGGGAAGGTAGGTCTATCCTGGGATCAGCGGTACAATCTTGACGCCATGGCCGAAATGACTTTAATCGAAAAGGTACTGTTTCTGCAAAACGTCGAGTTGCTTTCCAGCCTCTCGCCAGAACAATTGGGGCGTATTGCGCTGATAACACACGGGGCTAAGATGCCAAAGGGCCGGGTGGTGTTCCGGGAGCAGGAGCGGTCGGATTCCATGTACGTCATCGTAAGAGGTAAAGTGGCCTTGGAGGCTGACGGCGAGCAGATACTCGTTGTCAATGAAAAGGAGGCCATCGGGACGTGGGCCTTGCTCAATGACGAGCCCATGGTGATGACTGCCACGGTGGTGGAGGATGCTCGCCTGCTCCGAATTGAGCGCGAAGATTTCTACGACTTATTGGCGGATCATAGTGAAATCATGCAAAGTATTTTTCGAGTGCTGATACGCCGGATTCGCAAGCTTGTTGAAAAATAAGCGGTCGCGTTATGTTCATCGACGGAGGCGAATGCTTATCGTATTCTTCCTCGTGCCTCGGGAGGTTAGGGATACGAATTGGGCAACCAAAGTCGAATCTACGGCTTTAGTCCCAGGGGAAAATTCTGTCCTTAGATCGTCGTCTCTGATACCCTTGGTGCTGAACCCACTTGCGTTTGAATCTTTTTGGCGGCAAGCTTTCCCTTGAAGAAGGAAGGTTCGTAAGGAGGGATACGATGTCTGGGACGAGGGGCCAGAACTCTGATGGGAAACCACGCCTACTTATCGTGGATGACGAAGAGATGGTACTCACCAGTATTCGGTCCTTTTTGGAACTTGAGGACAACTACCACATCGACTCCTACACCGACCCACGCCAGGCTTTAGATCACGTGAGGCAGCATAGCGTGGATTTGGCTATTGCAGACTATTTGATGCCCCATATGGAAGGGATTGAATTCTTGACTCAAGTAAGAGCCTTGCAGCCGGAGGCCACACGCATATTACTGACCGGTTACGCAGACAAAGAAAGCGCCATTAGGGCAATCAATCAGGTAGGACTTTTCCAGTATATCGAAAAGCCTTGGGTTAATAACCAGCTTCTCTTGACCATCCGCAACGGGCTGGAAAAGCGATTTCTGGTTAAGCGCCTGAGGGAGAAGATCTCTGAGCTGGACGAAGCTCACAGTGGCCTAAAAGAAGTCCAGAAAAAACTCTTGCAGGCCTTTATCTAGTTTGAACCGAGCCTTTTCCTCCACAAGAACTTCCGCCTCTGTAAATCCTGACTCGCCAGCCCAGGATTCTTACTTGTAATCAACTTTACAATCCCTGTGGCTGTGGCACGCCCAGCCTCCCTCACTTGGAGTTGGGTTACCGGGCTGGCTCAAGGCCGCCAATGGAAGAACCCTGCGAGGTTTTCCGAGCAGCTTGACCGCAAGGTGTTTGAGCCTGTATCCTCGCCCCCAAATGGAATCAAACCTGGTGAGACCCTTAGTCCCTTCCCAAAAAAGTTGTTGCATAAGGCTCAATGTTACTCTCCCTGTATTGTTTGTGACGGTAGTCTGTTTCCTGGTTTCCACCGCGGTCCTTTCAGCCCAAACTTTAACCGAGAAGAAGGTTTCGGCTACTCTCGACGA
>JAZGDX010000234.1:0-2592 GCA_036478305.1 Bacteroidota bacterium | reverse complement strand
CAGGTCGTAGCAGGAACTCTTCCACCTGTTCAACGGATCGAATGCGCACACGGACTTCGGCATCACTGACAGGTTCGTACTGCTCGTCATAGACCTGGGCTGTAAACTCCACGCGTTCCCCCGCGTTGTACGTTTCTTTCGTTGTGGTCACATTGAGTTGTTTTTCCTGTTCACGGGTCGTCAGCCAGCGCACGGCGTTGCTAGTGAACGGTTCAAAGACCTCTTCGGTTGATAGTTCACCTATCTGGGAAGGACTGCTCTCGGCGAGCAGTTTCCATCTCCAGATGCCGTACCCCGTGATAGCTATTGATCTCCTCCGGTTTACCTTTCTCAGGATGATAAGGGGTTCCCGGAGGGTTAGGTTCTGAATGCGTACGTATGCGATCACCTCGGATTCAGGCTTTGCACGGAGAGTCGACTGAGTTTTGTACACGGGTGGAAGTGCATTCCAGAACCTGATAGGATTTCTCCCGCTCGGCAGTTTGAGCAGCGAGTGAAATTCGTGGACTTCGGGAACAAACGGCAGAACGGTGAGTTCTTCCGTCCGAACCTGCTCGATGGAGAAGGGGAGATGCGGCTGAAGTGAGCGGAGGCGATCGAGGTCGGTTGTCCTCGTGAGGATGACGAACAGTGCCTGTTTGTTCTCGTCGACTGCCTGTCGGATTTGATCAAGCACAGCCGGAGGCGACTCCTTTCGAGGAAAACCGAGCAGGATGATACCATCGTGATCGCGGAATACTGAGCCGGCAGGCCTGCCCTCGTAAAACTCGTTGGAGGACTTTTGCACAAATGTGCTGACTTCAATGTTCGGGTCTGATTCGAGGGTTCTTCTCAGGAACGCAAGATCGGGGCTGGGAGCCCCGGCGATCAGGAGTATTTTGATCTTGCTCTTGAGTACTTTGACGAACGTGGTCTGCGAGTTATTCTGGTCGGTCAGTTCACCCTCTAGCCTGGACACGCGGACGGTATATTTCTTCGATCCTTCTTGGTGTGGGGTGAAATGCAGCGTGGTGGAGTATTCCTGCGTCCCCTGCTTCAGTGTGAGAAATTGCTGGTCGAGGACTTTCCCTGCTTCCTCGAGAGAAAGTTCAACGCGTTTGCCGTTGAAACCGGAGCTTTTGACAGTTACCGATATCGGAATTCTGCTGTCCACGTATGCGATGTTGTTCGTGAGAAGTTTTGAGATGAGAAGGTCTTTTTGCTCCGAAGAATCACCAACCCCGACAGTGTAGAGAGGCCTGCCAAGAGTTTCGGCAGCGTAAATGGGGTTCTGACCGACGTTGTAATTACCGTCAGTAATCAGGACGACGGCCTGAATGTTCCGTTGTTCTGATTGCACCGCGAGATCGTTCAGAGACTGGGCCAGGTTGGTGGCGTCCCCGGCGAAGGCGAGAGAATCAGGGGAGTACGACTCGGGGAACCTGTTCGGCCGGGAGAATTGGACAAAGTAAACTTTGAACTTTCGCTGGAGTTGCTCGACATCTATGTTGTTAAGGAAGTTGCGAGCGATCGATGCGCGATCTCCTCCACGATCGACCAGGGTCATGCTTTTCGTGTCATCGATGAGTATCGCCACCGCCGGTGGCTTCTCCTCACGATGAATGAATTTGAGAATCGGTTCAAACAGCATGGCGAGGATCAGAAAAACGCCTAACGTGCGGAGTGTGATGAGAATCCAGCGGAGGCGGGGCGGAACCGGTGGCACAGTACGTGCGTAAATGAAGAGCGAAAACAGGAACGAGAGAATCCCGAGCAGAAGCAGAAGGAAAATGTTTACGTTGAAGCTAAGGTCTACTGAGAAAGGCATCCTTCAGAGTCATTGATATCGCGGAAACAAGTCCATGGACTATTTTTACGACCTGATATCTCCGAAGTAAAGGCTCGTTGAATCGGAGGTTGACTTACACGGAGTCGTGGACGGAAAGTTCCTCGGACCAAACTGTGACGCTCGGTACGGAGATAACTCATCCACCCATAATCAACTTGGTGAGTGCTGGAACGATACCGAGCAGGCGGGCATAGAGTGCCAGCTGCCCGCGGTGATACTCCTCATGAGCAATCCCGTGCTGCAACCACGAAAATCTCGTAGCCATTGAACCATCGAACTGGGTGATGAGTTGAAGCACAAATACCTCTCCAGCCTCTCGAAACTTTTTCTCTCCCTCAGCATGCGTGGACCTCAGAAGATCCATAAGCTCACGTTTTGAAGCGACCTTGCGGACATAGTCCGCATATTCCTTGATAAAGCGGCTGTAGGACTGGCGGCGAAAGTTTCCGTTCGGTCGTGGTAATTCCCCACTCATCATGAGTCCTGACTCGATGATGTGTTGCACCAATTCCGTCACGCTTCGGTTTTCAGGCGTTGGTCGGAAGCCGAAGTTCTTGACAGGAATGTTCTTCACTTCGTTTATCACGCCCTGACGTGCGTATGCCCAAGCTTCCAAGGATTCTTCGAGAAGGGTCTTGTATTGCATCATGGTCTGGCCCTCAATGTTCAACGTAAGCACTCTACCTAATCAACAGCATTTTCTTCGTTTGGTTGATCTCTCCCGCTTGGAGCGTGTAGAAATACACACCTGTTGCGAGACCAGG
>JAZGDX010000233.1:0-3075 GCA_036478305.1 Bacteroidota bacterium | reverse complement strand
CTTATCTTGTCGACAAGCTGATGCTTTGGCACGGCTCCGATGATCTGCTCCACCACGCGCCCATCCCGGAACACCAGCAGCGTGGGGATACTGCGAACACCGTACTTCATCGAGACCTGTGGATTCGAATCGACATCAAGCTTGCCAACCTTGAGCTTTCCATCGTATTCCTTAGCGATCTCCTCGACGATTGGGCCAATCATCCTGCACGGGGCACACCACTCCGCCCAAAAATCGATAAGAACAGGGAGATTCGATTTCAGGACCTCTTGCTCAAAATTTGCGTCCGTAATCACCGTAGGTTTCATGCTGCTCCTATTCAGTTTTTCGCTCAGATTATGCTGTGAGTTTAATGGAATGTGGACCGAGAATCCGCTTGATTCCGTCGATGAACTCATCGTTGGGTTCTACGACGAATTTATCCGTCCGATAGACCTGCTGATGGTCGGCACCTAAAACATTGAAATAGCAAAAACAGTTCCCACGGTATTTCTCCATAAGTTTCCGCAGCTCGATCACCGTGTTTTCTTTCACATCATCGAGATTTATGGACAGAATGATACTCTTTGTGAATTTCTCCCGGACCTTCTCCATCGGGTACACCTCCTTCACAATAATCCGAAGGGCATCTCCACTCACCTCAGCCCGACCGATCACCATCACCATCGAGTCGAGGTGCAAGAATCGCTCGTATTTCCGGTAGGTGTCGGCGAAGACAACACAATCTCCTTTCCCGGTGAAGTCCTCGACCTTCACGAAGGCCATCGTCTTTCCTTTTTTGTCTACTTTTCTTCTCACCTGGGAGACGATCCCGCACGCACGGACAATCTGACTGCCTCGGAGTCCCTCAGGTGACCCGAACTTGACTGTCGAAAATGCCTCGACCTCGTCCTCGTACTTTCCTAACGGGTGTCCGGATACATAGAAGCCGAGGACCGCCTTCTCCCGGTGGAGCTTCTCGTATTCGTTCCAAAGTTCGGCTTCAGGGAGAGGAGGATATCGATACACTTCGGAGAGGAACTGGGATGCCTCGAACAAACTCGACTGGCCGACCATGTCGAGTCCACGGGAACTCTGTCCGAACTGAATCGCCTTCTCGACGCTCGCAAACAGTTGAGCGCGATTTCCCGGAACATTGTCGAACGCACCAGCCTGGATCAAACTCTCGAGAGTCTTCTTGTTGACCAACCGAACGTCAACACGCCGGCAAAAATCGAAAATGCTCTCGAACCTCCCACCCTCCCGACGAGCGTGGATAATATTCTCGACGGCACTGACTCCGACATTCTTGATCGCACACAAGTCGAACCGAATCCCCTCGTCCGTCACGGTAAACTTCACACCACCTTCGTTCACATCGGGAGGAAGAACTGCAAGCCCCATCTTTCGACACGCATCGATGAGCAAAACGATCTTGTCGGTGTTGCCGATCTCACTCGACAGCGTTGCAGCCATGTACTCTGAGGGATAATGGGCTTTGAGATAGGCGGTCTGATAGGCGACGACAGAATACGCAACGCTGTGTGACTTGTTGAACCCGTAGGAGGCAAACTTCTCAATCAGGTCAAAAATCTCGCCAGCCGTCCTTCTATTTGTCCCAAGATCGATCGCCCCTTCAACGAACTCTTTCTTCAACTGCTTCATCAGCCGCTTGTCCTTCTTGCCCATCGCTCTCCGCATGAGGTCAGCTTTAGCGAGCGTGAAGCCAGCGACCTCGCTCGCGATGCTCATTACCTGCTCCTGGTAGACGATGATGCCGTGCGTCTCCTTCAGGATCGACTCGAGCTTCGGATGGATGTAATCGATCGACTGGCGTCCGTGCTTCCGTGAGATGAATTCCTCTATCATCTCCATCGGCCCCGGTCGGTAGAGTGCATTCATCGCGACGAGGTCATGAATCGACGTCGCCTTGAGTTTGCGCAGAGCATCCTGCATTCCCAACGACTCAAACTGGAACACAGCCACCGTTTGGCCTTTGCTGAACAGTTCGAACGTCTGCGGGTCATCCACGGGCAGAGCGTCCAGGTCGAGCTCGATCCCGTGACGCTCCTTGATTAATTTCACCGCATTCTCGATCACCGTCAACGTCCGCAGCCCGAGCAGGTCCATCTTCAACAACCCGACCTCCTCAAGGTCCTTCATGTTGTATTGAGTCATGAGCTCCGTCTGCGGAGTCTTGTAGAGCGGCACGTAATCGCTGATAGCGCCCGGGGCGATAACCACACCTGCGGCATGCATCGAAGCGTTTCGGTTCATCCCCTCGATGACGAGCGATATGTCGAGCATGTCACGAAGTTTCTCGTCCGTAGTCTCCTTGAGCCAGCGCAACTCAGGGATCGTCTCCAGCGCTTCCGCGAGCGGCGCGACGCGACCCTGGAACACCGGAATTTGTTTCGTGATCGATTCCACGACGTTCAACGGTACACCGAGCACACGGCCAACGTCTTTGAGAACAGCACGAGAAGAGAGTCTTCCGAAGGTAATAATCTGCGAGACCGATTCTGCCCCATATTTCTGCCGAACATAGTCAATGACTCGTTCCCGTTGGTCATCGGCAAAGTCCACATCGATGTCCGGCATGGACACACGGTCGGGGTTCAGGAAACGCTCGAAAAGTAGGCCATACTGGAGCGGGTCGACATTCGTGATACCGAGCGCGTAGGAGACGACACTCCCCGCTGCGCTCCCCCGGCCAGGACCCACCCGGATTCCCATGCCTCGGGCTGCGTTGATGATGTCCGCAACAGTCAGAAAGTAGCTCGAAAACCCCATTCGCTCGATGACCTCCAACTCTTTGGACGCCCGTTCCGTGATTTCGGGGCTCGCGTGGGGGTACCGACTGTCTACTCCCTCCCACACGAGCTTACCGAGGTAGCTTTCGAGGCTCTCCACTCCCGAGTCTGCGGGGATGGGAAACCGGGGCATGAAGTTCTGCTTCAGCTTCAGCTCGAGGTTGCACTTTTCTGCAATCTCGACAGTCGATTCAATCGCCTCGGGGTATTCCTTCAAAACCTCTACCATCTCTTGGGAGGTCTTAAAATATATCTGATCCGTTCCGTACCGGAGTTCCTTGTA
>JAZGDX010000232.1:0-3916 GCA_036478305.1 Bacteroidota bacterium | reverse complement strand
TCACGAGCCTCGCGGTTTCGCCTGAATCGACAAAACCCATTGGGCTTGCATACATCCATTCCCGATTCGTCCAGCCGGGGCGTGAGGTCATGGTGAAGGCGAATGGGGGGGAGGTGACAGCTCACCTGACAGAATTGCGCCAAAATCACGGTCGGTAGATCATGGAACCCGCAATCACTATCGTTCGGGGCTCAAAGGAAGAGAAGTATCGCGATCTCCTTCCCCAAATCAAAGCTCTACTGGACGGGGAGGACGATCTTGCCGCCGCCCTCGGCAACGTGACGGCGGCACTGAAGCTGATTTTTCAGGATCATAGCTGGGTGGGCTTTTATTTCTTGAAGAACATCGACCGTTCAAATTCACAGCTGATCCTGGGTCCTTTCCAGGGAAAACCAGCTTGCACGCGCATCAAGGTAGGCCAGGGTGTGTGCGGCAAGTCAGTCGAACTGAAGCAGACCATAATCGTACCGGACGTTAGCAAGTTCCCCGGACACATTTACTGCGACCGCGACACGAAGTCCGAGATTGTTGTGCCGCTCCTGCGCGGTAACGAAGTTCTTGGAGTGATCGATATCGACAGTAGCCGGCTCGACGCGTTCGACGAGGTTGACAGGAAATTTCTCGAGGAAATTGCGGCGCAAGCCGTTTCAAGTTTTTGACTACCAAGCAAAGAGGATGGATTTGTCTCATCGAAATAAACAACCACGCAAGGCGTACGACAACCTCGATTTTCTCGCCAGCGCGGATGCGCGCATCCTTCGTATCCTGTCGGAATTCCTCGAGCCGTACGGCCGATTTCGAACTGAGGGGATCAAGGACACGATTGTATTCTTCGGATCGGCCCGAACAAGCTCTCGTGAAGAGGCCCAAAAACACTACCGGCGGCTTGAGAAAAAAATCAAGAATGTGAGCCGCCCACCTCAGAAACTTCTCCAGAAATTCGAACAGGCCAAAGTGGGACTTACGATGTCTCGCTACTATGAGGACGCCGTGACGCTTGCGCGATTGCTCGCTGAGTGGTCAAAAACAATCGATAACAATCGCCGGTTCGTTATTTGCTCCGGGGGAGGCCCAGGAATTATGGAAGCAGCCAATCGCGGTGCGCGGCTCGCGAAGGCCAAATCCATCGGCCTGAACATCAGTCTGCCGTCCGAGCAAGATTCCAACCCCTTCATTGACGATCGATTGAATTTTCAGTTTCACTACTTTTTCATGCGAAAATTCTGGTTCGTCTATCTCGCAAAAGCGCTTGTGTTCTTTCCTGGCGGCTACGGGACACTTGATGAGATGATGGAAGTCCTGACTCTGCTTCAGACGAAAAAGGTAAAGAAGAAAATCGCTGTGGTGGTCTACGGAACAGAATACTGGAATCAGGTGTTGAACTTGAACGCCATGGTGAGTCACAAGACGATCGACGCTTCGGAGCTGGAGTTGTTGAAGTTCATGGATGATCCTCAGGCGGCGTTTGAATATCTTAAGTCAGAGTTGTCAAAGCATCACCGCCGTGCTCCTGAAGAGAAAGAAGCACTGCTGGACTGATGGCTGGGCAAGGAGATGTTGATTCTTTCGATGTAGTTTTGTACCTTAGAATATGTTGAGGGGGTGCCAGGCTTCGACGGGGATTTGAGGTGTTCAGGACTGCATACCTTGCTCTCCGCGTGCAAGTAAAAAAAGCGGAAAAACAATAAGTGCGAACTACAACTACGCACTGGCTGCTTAATCCTTAAGTAGCCCGTTCTCTGAGGACCCTGCCTGTTGGGTCTTCTGAGGGCGTCGCTTCAAACAGGCTAGTCAGCTTCTGCGTCCAGGGGAGGCTGATGAACCTCGGGACCTCTCGGGGCAACTTGGGCTGGTCTCCAGACAACGTGTCTGTCCGTTCACTGGAGGCGAGAAACCAAAGACAGACTGAGTATGGAGATGTCTTGAAGACCTTATCTTCGGACGTGGGTTCAATTCCCACCACCTCCACCACTTCGATGCGCTGAGGAGGTACAGAGTCCAAAAAAGCCGTCCAGTTTGAACGGCTTTTTTTTTGTTGGCGACGTTCATGATCAATCTTTCTTTCACAAAGATGACTGGAGCGGGCAACGATTTCGTCGTAATCGACAACCGAGAGCATGTAATTCATGATGATCTCGAGAAATTCGCACGCCGCGTATCCGATCGCAGATTTGGTGTCGGCTCGGATGGACTTCTCCTTCTCGAACCGAGTTCCCATGCAGACTTCCTGATGAGATACTTCAACGCCGATGGAAGCATCGGTGCCATGTGCGGAAACGGCGGACGTTGCATAGCCAAGTTTGCACACAATCTCGGTATCGTCCCAGAGGAAATGAAGTTCGAAGCGGTCGGGTTCGTTTATCGGGCAAGCGTCCGGAAAGATACGGTCCGGCTCAGCATGAAAAATCCGACGCGCATTGAATCGATGACGCTCCAGATCGATGGCAAAGATCTCAAAGCCTTTTACGTCGATACGGGTGCTCCACACGTGGTTCTGTTTTCTGACGAACTGGGAATTCCACTGGACGAGGTCGACGTGGATAGTATCGGACGCATGGTTCGATGGCACGAGAAGTTCCAGCCCTACGGGACCAACGTCAACGTCGTCCAACTGCTGACGGACAACCGGATTTATAACCGTACGTTCGAGCGAGGTGTTGAAGGTGAGACGCTGGCATGTGGGACCGGCTCCGTCGCGACAGCACTCGTGGTAGCCGCTAAAGCCGGGTTGACCTCGCCGGTCGATGTGCAAACAAAGAGTGGACAAATGCTTGTGGTGGATTTCAAGAGTTCCAAGGGGACGTTTATTGATGTCGTGCTCCAGGGCGACGCCCGCGTGACATTCGTGGGCCAGCTGAAGTACGATGATTCTGAAAAGGCTCTGGTCTGATAAGCCTGTGAGGAAGAAAGAGAGACTGAGGTTGATTCAGAAGCAAAAGGGTGGAGGGACTCATTATCCAGGAACTTGAGACCCGCTTATCGTGTTAGAGCTTATCAAACGCTCGAAACAGCACAAAATCACGCGATACGAGATAGACCATGAACGAGGATGATCCAAAGGCAAAGCAGAAACAACACCTGAAACGGAGAGATTTCCTGGACAGGATTCTCGCCGGCTGGGGGATGCTCGCAGTCGCCCCGTTTATCTACGGCATCGTCCAATATCTCTTGCCAGTTCGCAGGCCTAGCGCCATAGTCGAAAAAGTCGTCGTCGCTCAGGTCGGCGACCTAAGCCTGAACTCCGCTAAAATTATCCGAGTGAACGACAAGCCCGTTATGCTTATCAAAACGAACTCCGGTCAATTCAAGGCTATGTCAGCACGGTGTACACATCTCGGCTGCACGGTGAAGTTTACGACAGAGCAGGGGGGGTACCTGTTGTGTAACTGCCATGGAAGTCGCTTTGACCTGAACGGAAGAAACCTTCGGGGACCGGCTTCAGTGCCGCTCAGGCAGTTCAAGGTCTCCATAGAAGAGGACGAGATCGCTCTCACATCGGTGTAACGAGTCCTGAATCGAGTCTTATGGATCCTACCCCGCGCAACCTTCCATTTCGATCAGTCTATTCCTGGCTGGACAGACGCATCCCGCTGAGTCCGTTCGTCGAATTTCTGTCCAAGAAAGAGGTTCCTCGTCACAAACACTCAATCTGGTACTACTTCGGGGGACTGACACTCTTTTTTCTAATCGTGCAGATAATCAGCGGCATCCTGCTTCTGATGTACTATCAACCCTCTCCCGATTCGGCTCATGAAAGCATCGTATACATCACCAACGAAGTGCCTTTCGGCTGGATTATACGGTCTGTACACAGCTGGGGCGCCAATCTCATGGTCGCGATGATCCTGATTCATATGTTCAGCGTCTACCTCATGAAAGCGTACCGGAAGCCACGAGAGATGATGTGGTTAACCGG
>JAZGDX010000231.1:0-7516 GCA_036478305.1 Bacteroidota bacterium | reverse complement strand
ATCGAAGTAACCCGAGGAGTCCCTCCACTCAATGCTTATGTGTTAGGATCGTTTGTTGTCATTCCTGTATGGATTCTCATCTTCAACCGGCGAGGCTTGTATGGCGTCCGTCGTAACGTTTACATCACGGACGAATTGTTCACGATCGTGAAGCTCGTCACCCTGGGCATGCTGATCGTCATGAGTGGAGCCTTTTTCTACAGGGCGTTCTCCTACTCCCGTCTCGTATTTGGGCTGATCTGGATCATATCCATATTCTCCATAGCATTCGGCAGGTTCCTCCTGATTGAGCTGGAAAAATTCATCTACAGGAAGGGCAAGGATCTTCGGGAGCTCATCATCATCGGTGCCACTCCTGGCGCGAACACTGTGTATCGCGCCGTGATACAGCATCCGTACCTGGGTTATCACGTTGTCGGCTACTTTGCTGATCAGCCGAGCGAGGATGGATCGTCCCTCGCGGAGTCATCGTGTCTCGGGAAGCTGGACGAGGTGGCAGCCTACATCCAAAGGCATCGTACTGACATCGTCCTGATCGCATTGGCGTCCGGAGAACATCCTCGGTTGGTTGAAATCGTCCGCGGCTGTGAAGGACTAAACGTGGAATTCATGATGGTACCCGATATGCTGGATATGATGACGAGCCGGGTGCGTCTGAAGGAAATCGAGGGTATCCCCTTTCTGCGAATCAAAGACATCCCGATGACCGCATGGAATCGGGTCTTAAAACGGACATTTGATGTAATCATCTCGGCGCTCGTCCTCGTAGTCACTTCACCTCTCCTTCTCCTCAGTGCACTGCTCATCAAGTTGACTTCGAAGGTGCCTGCCTTCTACAAACAGGACCGCGTCGGTTTGGACGGCCAGACATATCAGGTGTTGAAACTTCGGACAATGCGTGTCGATGCCGAATCTGAAACAGGACCTGTCTGGGCGAAAAAAGACGATCCGCGTGTTCTTGGAATCGGCAGAATCTTGCGCCGATTCAGTATCGACGAACTTCCTCAGTTGATCAATGTCTTGAAGGGAGAAATGAGCATCGTAGGTCCTCGTCCCGAGAGGCCACTCTTCGTCGAACAGTTCAAGGATCAGATTCCGAAGTATCTCGACCGCCATCGAGTTAAAACAGGGATCACCGGCTGGGCACAGGTCAACGGGCTGCGGGGAGACACGTCTATCGACGAACGGACGAAGTACGATGTCTATTACATCGAGAATTGGTCGCTGGTCTTCGACATCAAGATTATTCTAAAAACGATCAAGGAAGTGGTGATGTCGAAACAAGCGTATTGAGTGGAGGGGTTAGAAAAGGATGGACGGCCGCACCATCATATGGAAGGCATCCACACCGAATCGAATTCTACACGAGCGCCGTGCTCATTTTGTCCTCTGCAACTTGAGAGCTGAGGAATTAATACAGTAGCGCAATCCTGTCGGCTCTGGTCCGTCCTCAAACAAATGTCCGAGGTGTGCACCGCACCTGCTGCACACTACCTCGGTACGCTGAGTGAACAGGCTGTTGTCCACTTCCGCCTTGATGTTCTCTTTGGCAACAGGCTCCCAGAAACTCGGCCATCCTGTTTCAGAATCGAACTTTGTGTCTGAGGTGAACAAATCGTTACCACAACAGACACACCGGTACATTCCGTCGTCATGCGTGTCCCAGTATTCTCCAGAAAACGGTCTCTCGGTTCCTTTCTTTCGAGTAACCTGAAATTGATCCGGCGTTAGCAGCTTCTTCCACTCTTTATCAGACTTAGAAACCTTTTGGGCCATAACGAAGCCTTTCTGTTCTGCTGAATACACTCTTATCTGCGACGAATTATCTCCCTGCATCTGCGACTGAGACGTAGGGTGTTCATCTTCTCTCAGTCTACCGATACTGGTAAATATACCGAGAAACACAAGCCCCGTCAGAATCACAGTCAGTTTCATGAACTCCTCTACTCTCTGAGATTTCTCCCTCAAACCGCATCTTCCCTACGCGATTCGGTTAGCATACACGACGGCAAACCGTGGGAACTACCATCTTTCGCGTCAACAGCCATGCTGCTATCCTCGATGATTCTCTCGATAGGATGGCCACCTGTACAAACATCGAGCGCATTGAGATAGTTCACAGGACGCTGCCTTTTGAAAAGTCCAACATTTATGGAGGCGTCCATCCCGACCAGAAGCGACCAGAAAGTATAGTAGTTCGACCCCAAAGCGGGCTGGAGATTTACTGGCTGCGGCTCAAGTGATTTTCCGATGGACCCTCAAATTCTTTTCCGGGGGCGGCGAACCTGTGCACCATCAGGATCCAGTCGTTGAGGCGTTCAAGCTATGCTGCTCGATTCCTGGAACAACCGTTCACGTCTTCAGCCAAGCAGAAAGGTCCCGTTCGATGAGATCCTGAAGTTTCAAGATATCTTCCAGGAATGATTGCGCCAATTGCTTACGCACTTCTGAATCCATCGTGGGTCTTGAGAGGTTCAAGTTTTGTACTTCGGTAAAAATCCATTGACGCAGTCGTATGGGCAAGAATGGTCTCAGCATCGATCGAACCGGGTTCGGCTTGCACACGAGACGATGGAGAGCTCTGATCCTGGGAATTCCAGTTACATTGTGTTTCACGTTTACGTCCGGGACAAACGTGTGATCTACATTCAGAAAACGAAAAATATCCTGCAGAATCCTGATATTGTCCATTTGCCAGTCATCGTACAAGTAGATTCTGATCTGATTTCGGTCAAATCTTTCGAAGAAGCGCTTCAGGTGGATGTAGTACAATCCCCTCTCTTTATACCGCCAAAAAGGTGACCAGTTGTTGCGCTTACGAGATTCCTCCTCTCCGAGCGCACGAGCAAAATCATTGAGGGGCTCACGATTTTCTCGAACTGCATGCAAGAAATTTGAATAAGCCCTCTCAACAGGATTCCTCAACATTGCGATCAGCTTTACGTCTGGAATGTAGTGCTGTATCCGCTCGGCTGCTTTCGGGCTGTCGATATACATTGGGGATGCTTCACCGATGGCTATCTCATCTGAAACGTTCCGGAACAGTGCAGAGTAATCTCTGATGTGTGTGATTGAACGTTTGTTTTGAAGCTCATCGCCTGGCCCACAGAATCCCATATTTTCACCTTCGGAAGCAAAAAATCTTGATTCCTTAATGTGGCTCATGTAGATCTGGGGATGCTGTCCCAGGTATGCGTAGAGCGAGCTCGTCCCAGCTTTCATCGCACCGATGATCAGGAAGTTCGGCATCATCACACGTCCACCACCATTCCGAGACTATCGTCGGAGTAGACCCCACCGTCGAGATTCACGATGGCAACCATGCAGTCAAACCCTTCAGGACGACTTTCGGTCGATTGATTCTGGGACGTGCGAACTGATCGATCGTACATTCCTCTCCCTTCAAGAATTCTACCGTGCTCCAGACAAGGTTTTGCTGCTTTAGAGGTTTCTAAGAAGATAGAAAAAATACAGCTCGAATCAAGGAGGTAAGGCGCCAGAGGTGAGACACGGAGCTCAAGAGTCAATTTCCGCACACTTTCTCTCAGGCAGGATGCGCCGCTGCCTACCGCAGCAAAAAATTGAACGTGATCGTACAGGTCTGGTCGATCTGAGAAATGGTACTCGAAAGCGGATCGAACTTCCAGAAACGAACTTCCTTCAGCGCAGCTTCCTCTAATCTCGTGTTCGCCTTCTGAATCGGTTGTACACTCTTCACCCGACCGTCCGGAAGCACCACGGCCCGGATCTTGATCTGCGCTTCGAGGTTGACTCCCGCCGGATAATCCGGCAGCTTTCCGCTCAAGAGTCGTCGCTTTCCACCTCCAGTCCAAGCGACTTCAAACCCGACCGAGCGGTCGGATTCCCCGCTCATTGCGGCCCCGAACGGCGGTTTGATATCTTTCGATCTACCAGTTACGACCGGAGCTTCGATTTTTCCTCTCTCACCGAAAGAAATTCCTTTTCCCCTCTCACCGAATCCTCTTGTCCCGATGTACGTTCTCTCCGGTTGGGGAGCCGAGGACAGTTGCAGCTTTTTCATCTCAGGGACCCTCAAGACCTCGTCCGGGGGTTCGAGGTTCAGGCGTTCCGGCAGCTGGACTTTTCTGGACGAATATGGATCCGCAGTGGATGCCCCATCAAGCGTCGCAGGCTCTTCATGCACTGAAGAAATTGGGGGCGTTCCTACGGCGCTCCAGGAAACTTCGAGGAATTCCGGACCCTGAGAGAAAACGGGCAATTTGATCATCCACAGGACCAACAACAACAACAAATGAATGGCAACGGTAATCAGCCAGCCTTTGGCATCCTCGTGTCGGCTATTCATTTCAGTCTGTTCCAATCGGTTGCGTGGCTATCAGGAACCTCGTGGCACCGACAGCCTTCGCGACATCAATCACCTGCACAGTCTGCTGGAGCGACACCGTGCGGTCAGCCTTGAGAACGACGACCTGCTCAGGCATCCGAAACAGCAAAGCCGCCAGTTTCGGACCGAGCTCCCGAAGCTCGACTCGTTCCGTGTTCAGGAATATCGCTCCTTGCTCAGTCAGTGTAATGACGAGCGAACGGTCGGATTGCGGCTCGCTCGTCTCGGCTTTCGGCAGCTGCACTTTGACACCCGGCTGGAACACAAACGACGAGGAAAGTAAGAAAAAGATTAACAGCAAGAACACGATATCCGTGAGTGATGAAAAACTGAATGTTGTCAAGAGCTTCTGTTCGGACTTGAATTTCATTCGGACCCTCCTTACCGCCTGACACGGACGAACGATCCCTCAGCACCGTAAGACTTCCCTTCGCCGACAGTGGCGTCATCCGATTTCGATGTTTCGGAACCCTGTGATTGGAGCAATTCGAGCAGCTCGGTACTGCTACTCTCCATCTCAAACACAAATCGCGTAACGCGAGACACGAAGTAATTGTAAAAACCGTACGCCAAAATTCCAACGATAAGGCCGAACGCAGTGGTCATGAGCGCCGCCCAGATACCGCCAGCAAGGTCACTCGGCGTTGCGTTCCCACCGAGCCCCTCGATCTGGCGGAACGCTGCGATCATTCCCATGACGGTTCCGAGAAAGCCGATCAACGGTGCGATTCCGGCAATTGTCGCCAGGAGCCCTATTCGTTTCTCGAGATGATAGATCTCGACCTTCCCGGCGCTCTCGATCGCATCCTTCACCTTCTCCGCACCCTGATCGTATTTCTGGAGACCCTTTCTCAGTATGTTCGCAATCGGCGCGTCCTTCTGCGAGCAAAAGCCAAGAACTGCTGCGATGTCGCCCCTGCGGAAAATAGTCCTGATTTTCAGCATGAATTGCCCGACATCAAGCCGCGCTTTGCGAAGCACCAAGAACCGCTCAACCACAATAAAAACTGCGATGAGAGAGCAGAGCGCGATGGGAATCATAACCCAGCCGCCCTTAAACACGATGGATAGCAGGTCCATACGACTCCTCCTCCGGCATAGAATTCTGTCGACCGCTTTTCACGAACTCACTGTTTGATTTTGATGACGTAGTAGCCACCCTCCCAATTGGGTGCAAACTCCTCTGCAGCCTGCTTCGCTTCCGATGCCGTGCCATAGGTCCCGATGAGAACTCGGTACGAAGTGGCGGCATCGGTCGTGGCCTGGTCGACGAATGAATCGAAACCCGCGGATTTCAGTCTGCTGGCCTCCTCTTGAGCCTTACCCATAGTTCGCCAGGAGGACACCTGAAACGCGTAGTCGCCCGCTCCGGTAGGCGATCGTGGTCGTCTTGCAGGTGGTTCCTCAACCTGAGCTGGCTCTGTGACCTCAGACAGCTCCGTGATCTCAGGCGGCTTCGTGACCTCAGGCAGCTCCGTGATCTCAGGCGGCTCCGTGACCTCAGGCGGCCCCCCAGCTTGCGTATCGACAACAGCAGGTTCTTGCGCTGGGACCGGCGGCGGGAGTTCCTGCCTAGCTTCAGGAGGCGCCTTCTCTCCCCAGAGATGAACGATTCCGAAAGTGTCCAACAGAAACGCCCCGACACCGACCATGATGATCACCGCGACAATGACGATGACTGCCGAAATACCGCCACCACGCTGTCGCTGTGGCCTCGTCGCCCCCGGAGTTGCCGGCAGCTCTCGAAATCCTTCTGATGCATTAAGGTTTGGCATGGCTGACCCCTTCTACTATTGTACGATAGAATCTACACTCTCTCGAACCGCAATAAGGTATGGTTTGTGTGCCTGTAATACAACGCCCTACAACTTCGCCGTGAGTCCGGCTTGAATGTAGAACGGGCGATCGACGTAATTTTCCCACACAGCATAGTCCTGGTCAAAGAGGTTCTCGGTCATTACGAAGAGGCCGATGAAGCGGGAGAAGTAATACTCCCCACGCACATCGACACGAGCGTACGATTTCAGCTTTCGAGTGGCACCAAGGTCGGCGTACCGCTGCCCCAAATACTGGATCGACCCTTGAATGGTCAATCGAGGCCCAATGCGCCGCTGGTAGGTCGCCGTGAACGAGGCCGACGGCAAATACGGAACACGCTCCCTCGTGATTGAATATTCACTATCCAGCACTCGGATGGATCCCAACAGCTTATCCTTGTTCGATATCTGAACGGAGGCATTCGCCGCCAGCATCAGTATTCGTACCTTTCCCTCATAAGAAAGCTCCCACTTCCCGTTTCGGTCGCTGTCCACTCTGATTGGATAGGATCGAGAGCGCTGGTACGAAACGATAATCCTCCCGCGAACGTGTTCACTCGCGGCGAGCTCCACCCCCCCAGAGAAATCTGCAAAAGTCTCCTCATGTCGAATCGCCACGGCGTTTGAGAGGTAGGGATTCCTGACCATCACCTTTCGGAGCGAGTTCTTTCGAGCGCCCGGCACTGCCTTGGCAAAGATAGTGATCAGGCTACCGGCGAAATACCGAGCCTCAACTTGTGGGTAAAAAAGAATCCGCGAATCCGTATCGGAATTTTTCAAAGAATAGAACGCTACACCGCCTCTAAATTGAAAACCCGGGAACAGGCGCCCCTCGCCCTTTGCACCCACAGCCACGAATACCAGGTCCTCGTTCGACACAGGCATATTCAGGAAATTCGCGGAAATGTCGGCGTTTGCTCCGACGGACACAGGTCCGACCGCTTTCGACCCCTCGAAGCCGACCGATATCTCGTTCTCCGTCGTTTTCGCAACATCACTGACGGAATACGTGTGCCAGCTGACCCACATGTTGTGTCTCAGATCCCACGGTTCGAAAGAAGAAATCGCGTCGACCCGTGCCGACCCATGATAGATCGACCTGGATTGAGATGGCGTTGCGGATCCGTAAAATTTATACCGGTCAAACTCGAAACCGCCAGCGGCGAACAATCGTCCGTCCCGAAATAAGGACCTTTTGGAATCGAGTTTCCACGACACGGAACCCTTAAGTCTGGCCCTCCAATATTCCGAGAATGGAACATGGCCACCGCTCGAACTGTAGATTCCAGAAACGTTCGCATCTACCGCTCTGCCGATCCGTCCGATCCAGGAT
>JAZGDX010000230.1:0-3123 GCA_036478305.1 Bacteroidota bacterium | reverse complement strand
GGGTTACGGTTGTGACTCCGCGGGCAGCTTCAGATCAAACACCTTCGTCCCCACTTCCTCACCCTGCACAAGCCGCCTGAGGTTGCCCGGAGTGTTTATGTTGAACACGATGATCGGTAGTCTATTCTCTTTGCACAGCGCAATCGCCGTCAGGTCCATCACCTTCAGGTCCTTCTCCAGCACATCGTAGTAGGAAATGTGCTGAAACTTGAACGCCTCGGGATTTTCCTCCGGGTCTGAATCATAGACGCCCTCGACGCGCGTGCCCTTCAGGATCACGTCGGCTTCGACCTCCACGGCTCGCAGTGCCGCGGCGGTGTCTGTAGTGAAGTGCGGACTTCCCGTCCCCGCACCGAATATCACCACCCGTCCCTTCTCGAGATGGCGAATAGCGCGCCTTCGAATGAACGGCTCTGCGACTTCCTCCACCCGAATGGCCGAGAGTAACCGGGTGTAGATCCCATGTCTCTCAAGAGCATTCTGGAACGCAAGGGAATTGATAAGCGTCGCCAGCATCCCCATCTGGTCGCCCGTCACTTTGTCGATGTTATCGGATGAGTCACCCCCACCGCGGTAGATGTTTCCTCCGCCAATCACGATTGCGACTTGCACACCGAGGTCGCGAACAGACTTGATTTCTTTCGCGTAGAGATTCAACACCTTCGGGTCAATGCCGTACGATTGATCCCCCATGAGGGATTCTCCGCTCAGTTTGAGCATTAGGCGTTTGTAGACGGGTTTATTCATACAGGTCGGAGTTTAGTTCAGACAGATAGATGGGGGTGAAGAACGACTCTCGTGTTCGATTCCGCATCTGACCTTCCTCAGGTATTGTCTTCCCCCAGATGAAATCGATGGAATCGGCGGATCGTGATTTTCTCGCCCAATTTTGCTATGGCGTCGTTCAGCACATCCTTGATGGTCTTGCCGGGGTCCTTGATGAACGACTGCTCCAGCAGAACGACCTCCTGGAAGTACTTTTCGAGTCGACCGTTGGCGATTCGATCCACAATGTGATCCGGCTTGCCCTCGTTTTTGGACTGAGTACGGTAGATTTCGAGTTCTCTCTCCACCAGCTTGGAGTCGACTTGCTCTCGGGTGATCACCATTGGGCTCATCGCCGCGATTTGCATCGCGACATCGCGAGCTATGGTTCGGAAGTCGTCGGTCTTCGCCACGAAATCCGTCTCGCAGTTTACCTCGACAATAGCGCCGAGTCGTCCGCCGGCATGGATGTAGGCTTCGACCAATCCCTGATTCGTCGCACGATTCGTCCGCTTCTCAGCCGTGGCCGCCCCTTTCTTCCGCATGTACTCGATCGCCTTCTCGATGTCCCCATCCGATGCCTCCAGCGCTCTTTTACATTCCATCATCCTCGCGCCCGTTCGATCACGCAGGACCTTCACTTGTGCTGCTGAAATTGCCATTGTTGTCGTATTCTCCACTTCAGTCTGTTCCGGAAAACAAATGTGAGGGTTATTCTTCCACCTTGACCTTGTGCTCAGCACGTTCTTTGCGAGCCATCTCCGCCTCGGCCATCTCAAGCTTCACCGCCTTCGCTTTCTCCTGACCCTCGATGGCTGCATCAGCGATGGTCGCCGTGATGATCTGAATCGTCTTGATGGCATCGTCGTTTGCCGGGATCGGATAATCGATGTCATCAGGATCGCAGTTGGTGTCCACGATCGCGATCACAGGTACGCCTAATCGATTTGCCTCCCGCACTGCGATCGACTCTTTCTTGACGTCCACCACGTAGATTGATCCCGGGAGCCGCGCCATCTCTGAGACTCCGCCCAGTACCCTTTGCAGTTTCTCCTTCTCACGCGACAGAAAGAGAACTTCCTTCTTCGTAATTTTGTCGAAGGTTCCGTCCGTCTCCATCTTGTCGATGTTGCTCAACCTCTTCACGCTCTTCCGAATCGTGGAGAAATTGGTCAGCATCCCACCCAACCACCGCTCAGTAACATAGTACGCCCCGCAGCGTTTCGCTTCAGTCTCGACGATGTCTTTCGCCTGTTTCTTCGTCCCGACGAACAGCATCTTCTTGCCCTGCGCAACAACGTCGCCGACGCAATCGCAGGCAATGTCGAGCAGCTCCTGCGTTTTCTTCAGGTCAAGAATATAAATGCCGTTGCGCTCCATAAAGATGAATGGTTTCATCTTTGGATTCCAACGGCGACTCAGATGCCCAAAATGAGCACCCGCGGATAACAGTTCTCCTAGTTCTACCCTCGCCATCCTTTCCCTCGCTGTGAGTTTTTGGATTCCTCTACCTTCGTCATCTTCCCTTGGAACCAGGAAAGTCACCCCTGGCACTCCCAAGAGAATCGAAAGGTATGCGTGATTGATACTGAACGATCCGGCAAGCAAGCGGTCAGACATTCTCCCGTTATCGCTTGGAGAATTGGAACCTCTTGCGCGCCTTTTTCTGGCCGTACTTTTTCCGCTCGACCATTCGTGGGTCTCGCGTAAGTAACCCTTCCTTTCGAAGGGTGGGTCGAAGTGCGTTGTCCACCGACGTGAGAGCCCGCGCGATCCCCAGGCAGATCGCTCCCGCCTGGCCACTCGTTCCTCCTCCTTCAACGTTCGCTGTCACATTGTACTTTCCCATCGTTTCTGTTACCATCAGCGGTCGGAGAATACTCGTCCGAAGAGACTCGATAGGAAAGTACTTATCGAGTTTTTGATCGTTCACCTTGATTTCGCCGGAGCCCGGAGAGAGATAGACTCGAGCGGTCGAAGTCTTGCGTCGTCCGACGACGACAACATGTTGCGGTGCTGCCATGCGCTAGTCGCTGAATTGAATGGGTTCGGGCTTTTGAGCCGCATGTGGGTGTTCGCTCGCCGCGTAGACTTTCAATTTCTTGAAAACGCGCCGGCCGAGCCGATTGTGCGGCAACATACCTTTGACCGCGTGCTCAAGGACAAATTCGGGTTTCTTCTCCAGAAGCTGTTTAAACGACCGGAACGTCCCTCCACCCGGATAGCCGGTGTAGTGGAAATACTCCTTCAGCTCGACCCGCCTTCCCGTGACCTTGACTTTCGATGCATTGATGACGACCACATAGTCGCCGACGTCAACGTGCGGTGTGAACTGTGGTTTGTGTTTCCCGCGGAGAA
>JAZGDX010000023.1:0-8723 GCA_036478305.1 Bacteroidota bacterium | reverse complement strand
GGGAGAGGCAGAACATCTTGATAACGATCCGGGAGGAGCAGGAAGGTCAGGTTGAGGTGGAGATCGTCGGCAGCAAGTCTGATGAAGTGCCGGATGAATTTACAGAGAAGCGACGCTGGAGTTATTCGGTCTGGACGCCAGGCGACTCGGGGCCCTCGAGCGGCGGCCCGGTGCGCGAAGTAGTAATGAAGGGCAAGGAAGATACTGATCTTGTTCTTGCGATCAGCCCCTCAGATGAGCGGCTCTGGATTCACAACGCGAAGAGTAAAGTCAACCATCTTATCCCAGTCACGAGCTATTACAATGAATTGATGATTGTCAAAGGGATCCGTGATCCGAACGTCGCATTGCAGTCGGCCAACCTCTTCTCGCGCCTCTCAGAATTCTCCGATGAAGATCTCGCGCGCGCGTTTCTTTCCTACAATAGAGTGAAGAAAAAAGTTGATGTAGGAGTCGATCGGGTTGAAGTAAGGTACAAGCAATCCGGTCTAAGGAAGTTCCTGAGGTTTACTTTGGGAAGAAAACGATGACCGAAAGCGAGAAGGCTATCCAGAAGGCAAAGGAAGTCATCCGCATTGAGGCGAAGGCGATTGCGGACCTGGAGTCAAAGATCGGCCCTGAGTTTGCCCGGGCGGTCGACATGCTCTTTCAGTGCAAAGGCAGAGTGATTGTGACCGGAATGGGAAAGTCCGGGATCGTCGCGCAAAAAATTGTGGCGACGATGAACTCCACTGGAACTCCTGCTGTGTTTCTTCATCCATCGGATGCAGTCCACGGCGACCTCGGCATGGTGCGGAAAGAGGATGTCGTTATCTGTATATCCAAGAGCGGAGATACGGACGAGGTGAGCCAGCTAGTGCCGATGTTCAAACGTATCGGAGTGCCGATCGTCTCGATGGTGGGCAAAGTCGATTCGCGCCTCGCTCGCGGCTCCGAAGTCCGTCTGGATATCAGCGTGAGGGAGGAAGCGTGTCCACACGATCTTGCTCCGACCACCTCCACGACTGTGACTCTTGCCATGGGGGACGCTCTGGCAGTTGCGCTACTCGAGCGCCGCAATTTCAGCAAGGAGGAATTCGCACTGTTCCACCCCGGGGGCAATCTGGGGAAGCGACTACTAATGAAGGCCGAAGAGATGATGGTTACCGGACCCGACGTGCCTATCGTCAAAGGGTCTGTGCCGCTAAAAGAAGCGATCCTGGAGATGACATCGAAGCGGTTGGGAGCTACCTGCGTGGTTGATAACGATGGCATACTCGTTGGGATCGTTACGGACGGAGACCTCCGAAGGCTTCTCCAGAAGGCGACGGATGTATCGTGTCTTACTGCAGAAGGTCCGATGACGCACCACCCGAAGACAATCACAAAGGATGCCTTGGCAGCAATCGCTCTTCAGGAGATGGAAAACTACAATATCACACAGCTGGTTGTTGTAGATGAACACCATGTGCCGATCGGTATGATCCATATTCACGACCTGGTGAAGGCCGGCCTGAGGTCGGATTCGGGAGGATAGAGGGATTTCATGGTGCGTCCGTGTTTCCTTCTTCTTGCATTGACGCTCTTCGGATGCGAGGAGAAAATCAAACCGTCCGTGACGGATGAGGCGGGCAGTCCATCGATGCCGTCCCAGGAGAGTTGGAATTCAACAGTGGTATTTTCTGACTCGGGGAAGGTGAGGGGAGTTCTGAGGGCCGGACACATCTCAGTCTATGCTGCTCGAATGATGACACATATGAATGACGCGGTCTCTGTGGATTTCTACAATATCGAGGGTGAGCATACCTCAATCTTGACTTCTCAGGAAGCTTGGGTGAACGACAGAACGAAAAACCTGGAGGCAAAGGGGGAAGTTGTCGTGACGGCCGACGACGGGTCGATTCTCCGCACTGATCGATTGTACTGGGACAATAGGACGCGGAAGATCCACACGGATCGGTTCGTCCGGATCACGACGCCGAACGAAATGATTGAGGGTCATGGGTTCGAATCCGACCAGAGTCTCAAGTACTACAAGATCTTCAGGGTAACAGGTGTCTCGAGAGAGACGAAGTAGCAGAACGGTTGAGATTTGAATGACGTTTCGGACTGGTGTCCTGGTCGGCATGTCGATTATCCTCCAGAATGCTGCGTCGAGTCAGCAGCCGAAGGCGATCATTCTGAACTATGCGGACAGCCTCGTCACTCGAATCGTCGGCGGTGAAACAGTACGCGTCGCCTCCGGACATGTGGAATTTCACCATGGGAATGTCATCGTTCGTTGCGACCAGGCCACACATTTTTTTCAGAGGAACGAGGTAGTGCTCGTCGGCAATGTGACGGCTACGCGAGATAACGTAACGATGAGCGCGGACCGCAGCGTCTATTATGGGAACGAACGGAGAATGGAATCCGAAGGTAACGTTCGGCTGAAAGACGACGAGCTCCTCCTCCTAGCTGACTTCGGAACCTATTTTCCGGAAGAACATCGAGCACACTTTTGGCAGAACGTCACAGTGTTCGATACCGCGTCGGTGATAAAGGCGGACGAGCTGACGTACTACGAGGACGAAGACCGAACTATCGCTCTCGGCAACGTGCGCCTGATCGACGACGAGAACCGCATGGTGGTTTTCGGTGAGAGACTCGAACACGACGATGCCCGGGGATACACAAGGGTGGTTGAGCTCCCTCGACTTCTCCAAATCGATACTACAGCAGCGGGTACCGTCGATACACTGGTCGTCCGAAGCCGCGTGATGGAGTCCATAATCGACAGTACGCGCCGGTACATCGCAACGGACAGTGTGACACTCGTCCGCGGTGAGTTTGCCTCAGCGAGTGAGACGACGATCTTCTATCCGGAACAAAATCGCATCATTTTGCGGAAAAATCCGACGTTGTGGTATTCTCGCACCCAGGTTAGCGGAGATTCTATAGACATCTTCTTGCGGTACAGGAGACTGCATCGAGTGGTTGTGATGGGCAGGGCGGTTGCGATATCGCAGAGTGACAGCCTTTTCCCTCGGCGGTTTGACCAGCTTACTGGGGAGACTATCACAATGACGCTCTCTGAGGAAAAGATTCACCGCATCGAGGTCCGCACGACTGCGACTAGTTTGTATTATCTGTACGATGAGGGAAAACCAAATGGCGTGAATCTGTCGAGCGGTGATGCGATCATCATGAGTTTCAATGATGGTGTGCTGAGTGACTTCACGGTGATTGGAGGAGTGCAAGGTCAATATTTTCCCGAGATTATGGTTGGCGACCGGGAATCGGAGTACAACCTTCCCGGCTTCGAGTGGAAGAAAAACAGACCGAGAAGAAGTCCGTAAGTGGCGATTCGGAAGAAACGGAGAACAAGGATCCGTCGAAAACGACCGGCGCTTGTTCAGTCATTCGAGACCCGCTCCAAGGGAGTTAGGCAACGACGGGAAGGATCGAGCGTAGCTCTCCTTCGTTCGGAGCGACTGTTCAAACGTTACAGCAAGCGCTACGTCGTCAAAGACGTCAGCATTGAGGTAAATCAGGGCGAAATAGTCGGTCTCCTCGGTCCGAACGGAGCAGGGAAGACAACGACGTTCTACATGATAGTTGGAATGACTCGTCCCACCAAAGGCAGGGTTTACTTGAACAATGAGGAGATTTCGAATGTGCCGATGCATCAGCGTGCCCGTATGGGCATCGGGTATCTACCGCAAGAAGCATCTGTATTTCGGCGTCTGACTGTTCGGGATAACATTATGGCCGTTCTACAAATGATGGATCTCTCTGAATCAGAGCGAAAGGATCGCTGCGGGAGACTGCTCGAAGACTTTGGCATCAGTCAACTGTCGAACAATAAAGCGTACACGCTGTCTGGTGGGGAACGTCGGAGAACTGAAATTGCGCGTGCACTTGCCACCGACCCGAACTTCATCCTGCTCGATGAACCGTTCGCCGGGATCGATCCGATTGCGGTGGAAGACCTCATGAGCCTCGTACGCAACCTGAAGAAGCGAGGCATCGGTGTCCTTGTCACGGATCACAACGTTCACGAGACGCTCTCCATTACGGACAGGGCATACTTGCTGTTCGAAGGAGAGATTCTGAGGGCAGGGACTTCGCAGTTCTTGGCCGACGATCCGAAAGCCCGGAAACTGTATCTAGGTGAACGATTCAAATTGGATCGATATTCTTGAGACTGGTCAATCCTCAGCAGATGGTTTTGGAGAGAGGTGCTTAATCCTATGGTGGTTGTGGTCGATACGAAAGCCACGGAAAAGGATATCGAGAACATCATCAAGAAGTTGTACGATTTTGGCTTTGATGTTCATCGATCAACGGGTGTGAGCCACACGGTTCTCGGTGCGATCGGCGTCCATCCGGACTTTGACATCCGAAAGCTGCAGGTACTTCCTGGAGTAGCAGCGGTTCATCGGATTACTGAACCGTACAAACTTGCCAGTAGGACCTTCAAGTCCGACGACACCATCCTGAATATACGCGGAGTGATGGTCGGTGGAAAAGAAGTGGTTGTTATGGCGGGACCTTGTGCGGTCGAGGGTGAACACCAGATCTCCACTATCGCGAAGCAGGTGAAAAGCGTCGGAGCGAAATTTCTGCGTGGTGGGGCCTTCAAACCGCGAACATCCCCTTACACGTTCCAGGGACTTGGCGAAGAAGGATTGAAACTTCTCCGTTCAGCTGCAGATGAGTTCGGACTGCTGGTGATTACCGAGGTGATGGACCGCAGTCAAATTGACGTCGTCGAACGGTACGCCGACGTCTTGCAGGTGGGCATGAGGAACATGCAGAACTTCACGTTTCTCAAAGACTTGGGCAAAGCAAGCAAACCCATCATGCTGAAGCGAGGAATGGCAGCTACCTTCGAAGAGTGGCTCATGTCCGCCGAGTACGTCCTGTCCGGGGGAAATCACCAAGTGATCCTCTGCGAGCGAGGAATACGCACGTTCGAGACAGCTACGCGGAATACGCTCGACATCAGTGCGATACCTGCAATCCATAAACGTTCTCATCTTCCGATTATTGCTGATCCTTCACACGGTACCGGCATTCGGGACAAGGTGATTCCGATGGCTCGCGCTGCGGTTGCGGCTGGTGCTGACGGCATCATGGTTGAGGTGCACCATCAGCCGGACAACGCACTGTCGGATGGGGCCCAATCGTTGTATCCTGATCAATTCAAGCAATTGATGAAAGAGATTCGGATCATCGCCGAAGCAATCGGGCGGTTCGTGGGAAACTGAACGGTCTGCTCGATGGACTGGTGGGCGGGTCGATTGGACCTGCTGTCGAATCCTGCTTTGTTCACCCCTCGTGCCTCGTTGTATGGAAGAATTCCGGAAGATTTCCATTCTTGGTGTGGGTCTGATCGGAGGCTCGCTCGCCCTCGCTTGGAAACGCGCGAAGGCCGACATCCATATCACCGGCTTTGCGTCTCCCGAGACTCTCGAGAAAGCGAAACGCCGAGGAGCCGTTGATTCTCTGGCCGCATCCGTTCAAGACGCAGTGCGGGACGCTGACCTTGTTGTTCTAGCGAGCCCCGTTTCGAATATCCTGGCTACCATACCCAAGATCAGCGGCTACCTGAAGGCTGGTGCGATTGTTACAGACGTCGGCGGTGTGAAGGCAGCAATTACTGAGCGGGCTGCCGAGGAGTTTTCCGACGATGTCTATTTCATCGGCGGCCATCCAATGGCGGGGTCGGAAAGGGAGGGAATTGAAGCAGCAGATCCTTTCTTGTTCCAGAATGCTGTCTACGTACTCTGCCCCCCGCCTAACCTTCCTGATGGTCTGTTTCGTCAGTTTGCGTCTTTGATTGACTGTACCGGGGCACGTATACTCTTGCTCCAACCGGACGTTCACGATCAAATTGCGGCTGCGGTGAGCCATCTGCCGCAGATGCTAGCCGTGGCACTGATAAACATGGTGGGCAATGAGAATGAGAACGATTCGCGATTTCTTCAACTTGCGGCCGGCGGCTTTCGCGATCTGACTAGAATCGCTTCGAGTCCCTTCGGAATGTGGAGCGATATCTTGGAGACGAACACGGAATTCATTAAGAAAGCGATCGACAAATTCATCGAACTTTTTCAAGAATACAAAGAGAACCTCGATAGTGAAAAACTTCCAGCGATTGACCGAGCGTTCCAGGAGGCACGCCGTTTGAGGGACAGCATACCTCGGGACACCAAAGGTTTTCTCCAACCGCTCGTCGACGTCTTCGTCCAGGTCGAGGATCGACCTGGTGTCATAAGCGAGATCTCCACTGCCCTGTACAGAGAAAACATCAATATCAAGGACATCGAGTTGCTGAAAATACGGGAAGGCACAGGTGGGACGTTTCGGCTCTCGTTCGAATCAGAGAGTATTGCGGATAGAGCTGCTGCCATCATAAACTCGGTCGGACACGAGGCTTTCAGAAAATAGAATTCTCATGCCGGGGGTGGCAGTTTGAATACGCTCAGAATATGTTCTCTATTCATCCGGTGCGCAGCGTGGGCAGGTGTTCGGGTTGGACGTGCACGTGTCGGAATTCTTCGCCTCTGACTTCTTTTCCTTCGGCTTTTTGCCCTTTTCCTGTTCGTCGCCTTTTGAATTCCGTTTGTAATCGGTGGCGTAGAAACCTGACCCCTTAAAAATAACACCAGCCCCGATGCTGATCAATCGGACCAGACTTTCCTTCTTGCACGACGGACAGGTCGTCAGTGAGGGTTCAGACATTGATTGAAGTTCTTCAAATGTATGGCTGCACACCTTACATTGGTATTCATACGTTGGCATTCCTGAATTTTCCTCCTACCCTGTGCTCACTTTTCCTACGACATTCATGCTCAATCTATGAAAAAAATCCTAGCCAGTCAAGTTTCGCTGTCACAAAGGCTTTAGTTCCAACACTGCGGATCGGATTCGATCCACGGCTGTCTCGAGAGTCCCGACGGAACAGGCATAAGAGAGCCGAATGTAATCCTTTGCGCCGAACGCAGTTCCGGGCACCGATGCCACTCGCGCCTGTTTTAGAAGATACTGACTAAGGTCACCTGAATTCTTCAGCACGAGATTGTTCCCAATCCGCCCGTAGAGACTATCGATCTTCGGAAATAAATAGAAAGCTCCTTGTGGGATTCTGAACTGAAATTCCTTTACGGATCCGAGCTGCTTGCACAGGAAATCTCGCCGCCGCTGAAATTCCGCTGTCATTTTTTTCAGATCGTCTTCCGGTCCGGTGATCGCCGCGAGTGCTGCCTTCTGCGATATGGAGGTCGGGTTGGATGTTGTCTGACTCTGGACTTTGGCAGCGGCGGCAACGACATCTTTTCTTCCTCCGATGTATCCGATACGCCAGCCGGTCATCGCAAACGCTTTCGAAACGCCATTGACGGTGATTACCTGGTCTGCTATGCGATTTATGGAACCGATGCTGAAGTGTTGGATCCCTCCATAGATAACTTTTTCGTAGATTTCATCCGCAATGACGAAGATCCCCGCGGCATGAACTACCTGTGCTAACTCCTCGATTTCTTCTCTGGTGTAAACCGTTCCGGTTGGATTCCCGGGCGAGTTGAGAATCAGGAGCTTCGTCCGACTTGTGACTGCACGCTTTAGCTGAGCAGCCGTAAGCTTGAAATCGGCATCAGCCGACGTTTGAACGATCACTGGTTTCGCATTCGCCAACTTCACGATCTCAGGATAGCTCACCCAGTACGGAGATATCACAACAGCCTCGTCCCCGCTGTCACACAGCGCCTGCACGGCGTTAAAAACCGAATGCTTTGCTCCACAGGAGACGAGAATTTCTTCTGACTTGAAATGAAGGTTATTATCACGAGCGAACTTCTGAGCGATCGCCTTGCGGAGTTCCGGTATACCATCGTTTGCAGTATAGTGAGTAAAATCTTCCTCGATAGCCTTGACCGCAGCTTGCTTGACGTGAGCCGGGGTTGGAAAGTCAGGTTCGCCAGCGGTCAGACTAATAACGTCGACTCCTTCTGCCTTGAGCTTGAGCGCAAGAGCAGTGAGAGCAAGCGTTTGAGACTCTTCAATTTCTCGAACTCTTCGAGAGAGGAGAAACATTGGACCTCCAGCTAACGGACGGGGTAATGAAATCGAGGTCTGGCACCGACACATCTCAGCTGCGGTAATGGACTTGTTTCGAGCGCCTTAGTCTGGGGTGAAGTCATTAAAGTAGCAGAGGAAAGTCTCATACTCCACCGATCTTGGCAATCAGTTTTTGTTGCACTGTCGGCGGAACGAATTCACTGACGTCTCCGTTCAGGCGTGCGATTTCCCGGACGATGCCCGAATTAAGGTATGTATATCGCTCGTGGGGCATCAGAAAGACCGTGCACACATCTGCGGCAAGGTTTCGATTCATGAGCGCCATTTGAAATTCATACTCGAAGTCCGAGATCGCTCTGAGCCCACGGACGATTGCAACGGCATTTTTGCTCTGGACATACCGAACAAGCAATCCTTCAAAACTATCCACCTCTACCTTTTCCTGATACTTTTGTACAGAGCTTTTGATCATGGATACGCGTTCCTCGTCGGAAAAAATCGGATTTTTTGACGAACTGTGCGAGACTGCGACAACAACTTTATCGAAGATTTGGATCGCCCGTTCCAGCACATCGATGTGACCGTAGGTAATGGGATCGAACGTTCCCGGATAGACTGCGATTCGCATTGCCACCCTCGTCGGTCGTTATACGGACGTTGCGGATTCGAAAAAGGAAACG
>JAZGDX010000229.1:0-2102 GCA_036478305.1 Bacteroidota bacterium | reverse complement strand
TTGAGGACCGAACTCTACTGTTGTGGATTTCTGGGAATAACCTGTGTGCTGCGGTATCAAGTATGGATGAAGGTGAGATGGTGAAGTTTCTCGCGGTGCACGAGTAAGAACTGTCGCAGATCCCCTTTCTAGACATTCCTGCTCCCTTCCTCGTTGGATGTAAGTCGTTTCGTTTCAGTATTAGCTTTATGGCTTGACCCTACTAGCACTACACGAACGTTTGAGGGAATGTGAGCCGTGCGGATTACTTTCCCGCTGAGGTAAAGGTCGGCGGGTTTGTTATTTTCGGAGGTCGGCATGCCATTTACGGAAATCTCACAGGTTGGTGAGAGAGGTCTGATCGAAATGATCAGAACTCTCGTTGAATTCACGCCGGAAGACCCGTCACTTACTGAAAGGCTGATCAAGGGAATCTCGGATGACACGGCGGTGTATCGCCCAGCGCCTGGTACAGTGCAGCTATTCACGACAGATACTTTGGTCGAAGGCGTGGATTTTGACCTGACGTACACGTCGTTTAAGCACCTTGGATGGAAGTCAATGATTTCAAACCTGAGCGACATCGGTGCTATGGGTGGACGGCCGCGCTTTGCGGTAGTTGTCCTTGTCGTTCCCGTAAAGATATCAGTCGAAATGGTGCGCGAGTTCTACGAAGGTGCACTGGTCACCTGCCGCGAGTATCAATGCCTGATCGTTGGCGGGGATCTGAGCGCATCGATGGGGACTCTGACCGTCAACGTGGCGATGGTGGGGGAAGCGGAGGAATCGCACCTCTGCTTCCGGAGCAGTGCAAGAATCAGGGATCCGATATGCGTCACGGGTGATCTTGGTGCATCCTAGGCGGGTTTGAAAATCCTTCTGAGAGAGACAGAGCGGTCTCTGAAGAGCGGCAACGAGGTAGATTTTGAGCCGAATCTCCTGCCATACAAGGAGGCCGTCGAAAAACACCTTACGCCCCGTCCTCCTCTCGTGACTGTAGAATCGATACTTCAGAGAACACCGATCCACGCCATTGTCGATGTCAATGACGGACTTGCATCGGATCTCCGACAGATTTGTACCGAAAGCGGTGTCGGTGCGGAGATCGAGCAACAAAACATCCCGATAGCAAACATCACACGGAAAGTAGCACAGGAAGTCTCTGAGAATCCGATAGACTACGCTCTGTATGGAGGCAAAGAATACGAATTGCTATTTACGCTTCCGGAACACCAGCATCGGAGACTGGAAGCTCTCGGCGATTCGATTACAGTCATCGGAAGAATTGTGGATCAGAGCAAGGGTGTTGAGCTTGTTACGGAGAATGCGGACCGTGTGGAGCTACGGTGGGGCGGATGGGATCATTTTCGACCTAGAGAGTCACGGAGGCGGATGCAAGAGTGATTGTTTCATTGGATGGGTTCAATCTGTAATTCTTCGAAGGCATACCCTCCTTTAGACTCCCCTAAACAGCCGTTCGGCGAGGAATCGAGGAAGACCGGCCCTGAGGATCTTGTTTGCAGCCGATTCGACGTCGTACTCCGAGCGCACGTTTTCGTAAGACCAGGATTGAGTGTCGAATATTCCGAAGCTCAGTCGCCAGTCACCGTCGCGGGGCTGGCCGATGCTGCCGATGTTGATGATAAAACGAAGCCCCTTCCTGATTTCTTTTGTTTTCAGGTCCTCACAGTACACTCCCGGCACATGTGAATGTCCAACGAAACAGACAGTTGTTTTGAAGTGATCAAAATTCCGCGATGCTTCTTGGTTCGAGAAAATGTAGTGCCATTCTTCGGGCTCGAGAGGTGAGGAATGCACGAACGTTAGCCCTGTATCCGTCAGAGTATACGGAAGTGACTGGAGATACTCTCTGTGTTCTGGCGTAAGTATATCATGGGTCCAGTGGGCAGCGCGACGCGCATAGGCGTTAAAGAATTCCGCCTGTCTTAGGTCGATCGCCGCCTGATCGTGATTGCCAAGCAGCACTTTTTTTGTTCGTCTATTGACATAGTCGATACATTCATTTGGATTGGCACCGTAGCCGACCAGATCACCGAGGCACACCAGGTTATCGATATTCTCGCGCTCGATGGTCTCAAAAGCTTTTTCAAGCGCTTCGAGAT
>JAZGDX010000228.1:0-5997 GCA_036478305.1 Bacteroidota bacterium | reverse complement strand
CGGGTCCGTTGCAATTATTACGAAGAAGGCAAGGGCTGAATCGAACACGAACTATGCGCAGGGAGGGATCGCGACCGTCGCTTCCGATGAGGATTCATTTGAGTCCCACATCGAGGATACGCTCAGTGCGGGTGTCGGCCTCTGCCATCGAGAAGCTGTGGAAGTGATGGTGCGGGAGGGGCCGCAGCGACTGCGTGAGCTTGTGGAGCTTGGCGTGGAATTCTCGCGGTCAAGAGAGCGGTACGACCTCGGTCGAGAAGGCGGCCATTCAAAGAACAGGATTGTTCATGCGGCGGACCATACCGGCCGGGAAATTGAACACGCGCTGCTGGATCGCGTTGCGTCTCATAAGAACATAGCGATCTACGAAAACCACCTGGCGGTGGACCTGATCACGGAGCATCATCTGGTCGGAATTGATCGAGGTCAGAGAGGAGATATTCACTGCTGGGGGGCCTACGTGCTCGACGAGGACAGGGGAGTCGTGAATCGGTTTCTCTCGAGAACCACGATGGTTGCGACGGGTGGCTTGGGTCAGGTCTATTCACATACGACAAATCCTGCGATCGCTGGGGGGGACGGTATCGCGATGGCCCACCGTGCGGGTGCTGCCATCGCCAACATGGAATTCATACAGTTTCACCCGACCACACTCTATGACTCGGGATCGCCGGCATTTCTCATCTCAGAAGCCGTGAGGGGGTTTGGCGCGGTCTTGAAGACGATCAAGGGTGAGGATTTTATGTCGAAATTCGACTCCCGTGGGGGGCTGGCTCCCCGGGATATCGTCGCGCGGGTGATCGACACAGAGCTCAAGAGGAGCGGCGATGAACACGTCCATCTGGACCTTCGCCATCTCAACGGGGATCGGGTAAGAGAGCGGTTTCCGTCCATATATGAGCGCTGCCGTCAATTTGGCCTCGACATGACTCAGGTCCCTCTACCCGTGGTTCCTGCGGCCCACTATGCCTGCGGCGGAGTAGTGACGGACCTGGAGGGACGGACCAACATCCATGGTCTCTACGCGTGCGGTGAGGTCGCCATGGTGGGGGTCCATGGGGCCAATCGGCTCGCGAGCAATTCGCTTCTCGAGGCGGTCGTTTTTTCTTACCGTGCGGCTGAAAGCGGGAAGCGGAGGTTGGCGGCGGAGAAGTCTGCGTTGCCCTCGATACCACCATGGGATGACAGTGGTACCTTCAACAGCGAGGAGTGGGTCCTCGTCTCACATAATCGGAAGGAAATCCAGCATCTCATGTGGGATTATGTCGGGATCGTCCGATCGAACCTCCGACTGGACCGTGCAAAGCGTCGGCTTGACCTCATTTACCGCGAAGTCATGGATTTCTACAGAAAGACAAAAGTGAGCGAGGGCCTTATCGAACTGCGGAACCTTGCGATCGTCGCGGAACTGATTATTCGTTCTGCACTTGCTCGGAAGGAGAGCAGAGGATTGCACCACAACACGGACTATCCGAACAGGGACGATGCACGCTGGCTGAGGGATACCATCGTCGGCAGTGACTGAGCGGTCTTCCTTGTTTTCGTGTGAAAATTTTGCTATGGTAAATCTGTGACGCTGAACGAACAACACCAGTTAGACAAGCCTCGCTGTCATTGCGGTTTATTCGGCGTGTACGGCTCACCCCATGCGGCAGCCCTGACGTACTTCGGTCTTCATGCCCTTCAACACCGCGGTCAAGAGGGCAGCGGAATAGTCACCTCGTCCTGGGATGAACTGCGGCAGCGATTTCGGTTCACCGCTCACAAGGATTTTGGCCTTGTACAGGATGTATTCAAGGATGAGAAGATCCTCACAGATGTTCTCGTCGGTTCGTCTGCAGTCGGTCACAACCGATATTCGACGGCTGGAGCCTCGGACAATAAGGCGAACCTTCAACCTCTCACCGTGACCTACCGGGGTGGAAACCTCGCAATTTCCCACAACGGCAACCTCACCAACTACCGCCACCTGAGGAAGCATCTTCAGGATGAAGGCACGATTTTTCAGACCACCTCCGATACGGAGATCATTCTTCATCTCATCGCACGGAGTCGTGCGAAGGATCAGATCGACCAGATTCGCGACGCATTGAATCAGGTCGAAGGGGCTTACTGCTTCGTGATCCTCACGGACGACAAGCTCATCGCGGCCCGAGATCCCTATGGCTGGCGTCCGCTCGCGCTCGGGAAAAAAGACGATGCCTTTGTGATCGCCTCGGAAACGTGTGCCTTCGATATTATCAATGCGAAGTACATGTCCGAGGTCTTCCCGGGCGAGATCATGGTGGTGGACCAGGAGAGTCTCTCGACGGGAGAGATTAAATCATACAAGATCAGGAAAGAAACAGTCGGCCCGCGCCATTGTATTTTCGAATACATCTATTTTTCCCGGCCGGATAGCAGGATTTTCGGGGAAAGTGTTGACAAAGTGCGGAGACAGCTGGGGATTGCTGTTGCGGAGGAGCATCCCGTCCCATCCGATGGAGATGATCAGTACGTCGTTGTGATCAATGTACCGGACTCCAGCAACACGGCGACGCTCGGATTTGCCGAGGAGAACAATCGGCAGGGTAACCTAAGTCGCTATGACATCGGATTGATCCGCAGCCACTACGTTGGACGCACGTTTATTCTCCCGACGCAGGATGTGCGGGAAATGTGGGTCAAGGCGAAGTTCAACGCCGTGAAGGACGCCCTCAGAGGAAAGAAAGTTGTGGTCGTCGATGACTCCATCGTGCGGGGAACTACTTCGAAGTTGCTGGTGAAGCTCCTCCGTGAGGCCGAGCCCAAGGAGATTCACTTTCGGGTAACGTCTCCCCAGATCCGTTATCCCTGTCACTACGGGATGGATTTTCCGACGGGCGACGAGTTGATCGCGAATCGATGCGGCGGGGACATCGAACGAATTCGCCAGGAACTCCGTGTTGACAGCCTCGAGTATCTCTCCATCGAAAAGTTGCTGGGAGCCGCACCCAGGGATCATGGTGAGGGCTACTGTACCGCGTGCTTCAGCGGAGAATATCCCGTCGAGGTCGACGTCGGAATAAAGAAGGATGAACACGACGTCTAGTACCGATGATCGGTCCGTACAAATTCTGGACGATCTCCAACCTCATGAGCTTGAGCCGTGTCCTGTTGCTCATCCCCATCGTTGTATTCCTGCTCGACGACTCTCCTACGGGGCGCTACTGGGCGATCCTGTTCATTGCAATCGCGACACTGACCGATTTTTTCGATGGATACATTGCCCGGCAGCTCAACCAGGTTACTGAACTGGGCAAAGTGATCGACCCTCTCGCCGACAAGATAGTAGTGGGAGTTGTGGTCGTCGTCCTTGTGGGCCTCGGTAACTTGCCTTTCTGGTTTGCTGCGGCAGTCGTGATTCGTGATGTCCTGATCTTTCTCGGCGGACTGTATGCTGCAAAGCGAAAAGGAATGGTGCTCGAATCGAACCTGCCGGGCAAATTGGCGGTTGCGGTGATCGTGCTAGCGGTTGTGTTTGCGATCCTGGACGCGAGGCCGTTCGAGCTGCTTCTGGATGTCCTCATCGGTCTCAGCGTGCTGATGTTAGCGATCTCATCCGGTCTCTATGTGAAGCGATTTCTCCAGGTCCTTCGGATGCACTCATCTGCCGTGTACTGAGTAATGGGATTCCTCGACAAGCTGAAGTTGAACAGACTGAAGGACGGCCTTTCCAAAACACGCGAGAGCGTGTTCGGAAAAGTTAGTCGTCTGCTTGTAGCCCGCACGAAAGTCGATGACGCTTTGCTCGAAGAATTGGAGGAAACCCTGATTGCGGGCGACGTCGGCGTCGAGACGACAGAGCAGATAATCCAGAAGTTCAAGTCGAGAGTCAGGCAGGACGGATATCAGACATCGGATGAATTAATCGGTCTGCTGAGAGAAGAGATTCAGGGGGCATTCCTCGACGGGGCTCCGTCGGAACTGCAAGACCCATTTGAGCAGTCATTCGGTCAGACACCGCACGTGATTATGATCGTCGGGGTGAACGGCGTAGGGAAAACGACGACAATCGCGAAGCTCGCCTTCCAGTATCGTGAGAAGGGGAAAAAGGTCCTTCTTGCAGCGGCGGATACGTATCGCGCGGCCGCGAATGAACAGCTGGAGATATGGGCTCAGAGGGCTGGCGTCGCGATGGTCCAGCAAGCTCGCGGAACAGACCCCGGAGCTGTTGCCCACGATGCGCTGGCGTCCGCGATTGCCCACCATGCTGACGTGATGATCGTCGACACTGCGGGGCGCCTCCATACCAAAGTCAATTTGATGAGGGAGCTGCAGAAGATCAGCCGTGTGCTGCAGAAGCAAGTTCCGGACGCGCCGCACGAAACTCTGCTCGTGCTCGACGCCGCCACAGGGCAGAACGCAGTGCAGCAAGTGAAGATCTTCTCGGAGGCAATAGGCGTCACCGGCCTAATTCTCACAAAGCTCGACGGGACTGCCAAAGGAGGGATCGTGATCGCGATCAGCAAGGTGCTCAAGATCCCGGTGAAGTACATCGGCGTCGGTGAAGCGATTGAAGACATCCAGCCGTTCGACAGGGAGGCGTTTGTGGAGGCGCTGTTCTCACAATGACGATTCGGCCAAAAAACTTCGACCTCCATCTTCAGTACACGTTCACGATCTCGCGAAGCTCCGAAGATGTCACGGCGGTGGTGATCACCGAGCTGGAGCATGGGGGGATCGTCGGCTACGGCGAAGCATCACCGTCTTCCCGATACAATGAGTCGCGCACCACGGTGCGGGAATTCCTGGGGAAAGTGGATCTCAGTCGCTGGGAATCACCATTTCTTCTCGAAGAAATAGACCGCTATCTGGGGTCTATTGCACAATGGAGCGGTGCGGCGCGCGCGTCCGTGGACATCGCCCTGCACGATTGGGTGGGGAAGACTCTCGGTACGCCCCTCTGGAGGCTCTGGGGACTCGAGAGGAAAAAGACCCCGTTGACCTCGTTTACGATCGGTCTGGACCGGATCGAGGTCATGGAAAGGAAGGTGCGTGAGGCCGAGGCGTATCCGATTCTCAAGGTGAAAGTCGGCGTCCCTGAAGATCGCGAGATCATCAGGATGATCAGGCAGCTGACGGATAGACCGATTCGGGTCGACGCGAACGAGGCGTGGAAGACACGGGATGTGGCGCTGGAGAAGATCAAGTGGCTCGAAGGGGAGGGGATTGAGTTCGTGGAGCAGCCGATGCCGGCGCAGGACCTTGCCTCATGCGCCTGGCTTCGGGAGCGAGCAAACCTGCCGCTGATAGCCGACGAGAGCTGTGTGTGTCTGCATGACGTTCCGAAACTCAAGGATGCATTCGACGGTATCAACATCAAACTGATGAAATGTGGAGGTCTGCGGGAAGCGATGCGGATGATTCACGCCGCGAAAGCGCTCGACATAAAGATCATGCTTGGCTGCATGATTGAGAGCTCAGTGGCGATATCGGCCGCTGCCCAACTTTCGCCTCTTGTCGATTACGCAGACCTTGATGGCAACCTGCTCATCACCGATGATCCGTTCGTCGGAGTGAAGGTCATCGACGGGAAGCTGGAGCTGAACGACTTGCCGGGGCTGGGCGTCGTGCCGGCCGCAGACGGTTCACGGTTGGGAAATTAACGGGGTTGGCAGGAGGGATCGATGGCTCTGATGCGGAAACCACAACACCGACGGTTCAGCTACGATCCGCAATACTACAAGCCAGAGCTGGACAAGGACCAACTTCGGCGCAAGCGAATGAAATTCCACCGGAGCCGGGCACTTCGGAAGCGAGCAAAGCCGGTGTTGTACTGGATTGTCCTCTTTCTGTTCCTGACATACATTTACGCTGTTCTGGCGGGGTGGTTTGAATGAATGATGAATGAGAACTAGCTTGTATTGTTGCGAGGGTCATCGCCCCCGAAGGTCCGATCCAACACGAAGTGTCCCTTCCCCGAGGGGGCCACTTCGTGGCGGGAAGGATCCACGAGGTGCCACCAAGTGGCTCCCT
>JAZGDX010000227.1:0-8680 GCA_036478305.1 Bacteroidota bacterium | reverse complement strand
TGGCCAGTCTTCTTGATTTCTACGGCTACGTGATTCTCGGATATGATTACGACACGTATGAACCGATGGCCGGGACGCCCTTTTTCCAGACAGCACAAGACATCGCCCGCCTGGGACAGTCAGGTGCAGGATCGAGAGGCTGGAAACGAGCTGCCTCTGGGGTGTATAGCCGGGCAGTTTTGATCGACGAATTGCTCAGCGCGAAATTCCAGTTGTTTCGAGCCGGATTGTTCACCTATCACACTGAAGGTCTTGATCTTGTGAAGAGCGAGCCGAACGAGGCGCGGAAAAACGTTGCCCGGGTGATGGAAGACTTCGTCAAAGTCAGAAAGCAATTGAACGAGCGCAGCCTCGTGCTAAGGATATTCTTCGACAGCAAGTACCAGGAAATCGCGGAAGCCCTTGCTGGGCACTCCGACAAAACCGTGTTCGACCGGTTGGGCCAGATCGACCCGACTCACCAGTCAACATACCTACAGTACAAAGACAAGGCACCCTAGTCAAGAACTCGTTCTTGACTGGTTCGGTCTCGCGACGTCCCCTGCCTGATACTGGTCCACCCCATCCACCCTTCGATCACGCTTCTGAGGACGACCTGTCGACCGTCGGGCTGCGGCGGTTGAGATATCACAGTAGGTGACAGAATGGCTTTAGACCTCTCTCAATGACCTGACGAAAGTGTGAGAATGGAAGGGAACGTATGACGGGGGGGGCGGCAGTAAACCAGTACGCACCGATCAGAAGAAGGGTCTGACCTTAAACTTGGCTCCGATCTCTTGCTCAATAAAACGTCGAGCCTTTTCCTGTTCAATTTCGGACATGTCGACTATCGTCATCACGACTTCGGGGAAATGTCGCACGCATTCCTTGGCAAATTCTACCATGGCAGAGAAAAATCGATGGCCGTCGATTCGCATCAACTCTCCATACTGTTTCGGGTCAATGGTGTTGAGGCTAATGGACACGCTGTCGACCAGTCCGACGAGCTCTGGAACGATGTTCCTTCGGTTGATGACACTGCCGTGACCGTCCGTGTTGAGCCGGACTCTGCCGCCACGGCCCTTGATCCACCCTGCCACCTCCTTGATCACATCCAAGCGAATTGTCGGTTCTCCGTATCCACAGAATACGATTTCGTCATAGTGTGTCGGGTCTCCGATGGCTTCAACCATTTCCTGGGTGGAGGGTTCTCGCTCAATTCTGAGATTATGCCCTTTGACTATCGCCTCCCCCTTACGGTCACAGAACACGCAGTCCGCATCGCAACGGATCGTGATATTCAAGTAGAGAGTGTTGTTCAGCGTGTAGGTGATTTTCGGCGGTTCGAGTTTGCCGATTCCAAACAACCTCAGGACGTTGTAGCTCGTCGCTCTACCGATGTCCTCCGGAGAGACGCCTTGAATCTCTGCAATACGTCTTGCGATGAAATGAATGTGGGACGGCTCATTTCGCTTGCCGCGGAACGGCACTGGAGTTAAGTAGGGTGAGTCAGTTTCGAGCAACAGATGCTCCGCCGAGACCGCTCGTACGACTTGCTCGACACCGGAGTTCTTGAAGGTAACTGTTCCCGGAATCGAAACATAGAACCCCATGTTGATCAGATTCCACGCCATCGCTGCGTCGCCAGAAAACGCATGAAAAACTCCCTTCGGAGCGGGAAATCTGCTGTTCGATGTGGTGAGATTGCTTCGCCATGAACTATCGGTGCGGACGGTCTCCTCCATAATATCCTGGAGTTCTGTGTGAGCATCACGATCGTGTAGCACAACGGGAAGGTTCCGACGGCGAGCGATATCGAGCTGGTTCTTCAAGGCCTCGATCTGAGCGTGCCTGGGGGAGTAGTTCCTGAAGAAATCTAAACCGATTTCTCCGATCGCAACAACTTTCGGATGCACGCTCAAGTCTTCTATCTGCCGCAAGGCTTGGTCATCAGCTTTGGAGGCATCGTGCGGATGGATTCCGACACATGCATAAAGACCATCGAACTCGTCCGCCAATTCGATGGCGTAACGGCTTGACTCCACATCCGTACCCGGCACGATGATGGATTCAACACCCTCGCGCTTGGCCCGTTCAACCACCTCGTCGACGCCATCCTGAAACTCAGGCGCATTGACATGTGCGTGAGAATCTATGTACATGAATCGCAATCCCTATCGGACAAACGCCTTCTCCTATGGCGTCCAGTCAATGCTCAGCACATAATTTCGTGTCGCAGCAATATTCCCGATCAGTTCGACGTAGTTATACTGAGTGGCGTTGTTCACATTGAAACCGATCCGAAGTGGTAATCCGAACTCTTTTAGGTCCAAGAGTGCCCGAACGTCTACTACCTTTACCGACACGCGTCGATGCCCATCCGGAATCGGAGCCAGCTCCACGAGGCGCTCATCGATCCGCTCCATCCTGCTGATGTAACGACCATCGATGCTGAACGTAAGAAAACCCTTGCGAAGTTGCAGGCTTCCGTACAGAAGATGCCGAGAGCGGAAACGGAGGAAATCGTCTTCGATGAGGTCGCGCGGCCATAGGTAGGTGTAGCCGGCTTCAACGTGAAGCAGTCTTTTGATCCAGTTACTCGCGATGGAAATCTCGCCTCCCTGGATGCGGGCGCGAGTGATGTTCTCAAAACGGATGTCGAGAGAATCAGCGCCCTTCGGATTGACTTTCCCCTCGATCAAATCACGGAACTCTGTTTGAAATAACGCCACGTCGACATAGATGTTGTCCTCAATCGATTGGATCACTCCGATTTCGAACGACCAGCTCTTTTCTGCGCGCAGGTCAGGATTTGGCGAGACTCCGATGCCACCAGCGAAAATGGCCGAAATGTATACTTCCGCGAGTGAAGCAGCACGAAATCCCCTGCCGACGGAAGCCCGGAAGTTCGTTCCTTCCCACGGCGCATAATTCAGACCGATCTTCGGGCTCACCTGATTGTTTGTGGCAAGAGTATCCACTTTTTGCGCGTCGAAGCGAACTCCAACTGTGGCCGAAACTCTGTCCGCGAAACTCAATTCATACTGAACGTACAGTGCGCCGCCATAATCGATGTGTTTCCCGTAGCGGATCGTATTAATGTCATCGAACAAACCTGTCGCTCCGAACGTCAAGATCCGTGTCGGGCGGAACTGGTAGATCCCCTGCACCTCAGCACTAACGGTGTGAGCATGCGCAAACGACCCCGTCCCGACGAAGTTCCGGGTCTGAAATCGATTGTCATAGTACATCAATTTTGCTTCCCAAATGAAGTCGCTGCTGGCCACCCGATTGTAGAGAAGACTCACGCTCCAACGGCGCGTAAAATTGTTCACACTGTCCTGGTCGGGCGGTGCTTCGAGAGCGTTTCGGAGACTCTTCCACCAGATAAAATTTCCTTTGCGCTGCCAGAGAAAATTCGCCACCATCGTAAGGTTCTGGTAGGGGGAAAACCGGTGCTTCACCTTCGCGTAGCCGTTGTACCGTGTGTAGAAGTCATTCTGACGATATCCGTCGTCCCGAGCTCGCCGTCCATAGAACACGAGCCCCCAGTCGCCGATCGATCGTGAGTACGAAAGTGACAAGCCGTTAAGATATCGGCGCTTGGGGGACCACCTCCACTCATCATAGAAGGGCCGAGAATACACACCCCCGTAAGCACGAAGGTTGACCTTCGGGCGCTCGGTGGGCGTTTTCGTCAGCACGTTGACGACTCCGCCCAACGCACTTGACCCCCAGAGAGCAGAACCGGCGCCTTTGACAACCTCTATCCGGTCGACCTGATCAGCGGGAATGACTTCCCACACGATTTCTTTCGTATCCCCGGTAAGGAGAGGAATCCCATCCATGAGCAGGAGAACCCGGCTCCCGATGCCTGTGCTGAAACCACTCATACCGCGGATGTTGACTTGGTTCTGAATCACGTTGACGCCGGGAACATAACGCAGTGCTTCATCAATCGTAATAGAGTTTCGCATTGAGATCATCTGGGCATCTACGACGCTGACGCTGAGGGAAACATCGCGAAGGCTTTGCTCTCGCTTCCCTGCGGTCACGATCACTGGTTCCGTTTGAATCACTACCGGGCGAAGCTGCACGTTGACCATCGCAAGAGCATCTGCCTTTACGGTCACACGCATTTCTGAACGCTCGTAGCCGACCATCGACACAACAATCGTGAACGCTCCGACGGGAAGTTTACGCAGTCGAAATTCGCCGCTGGCGTTGGTGGATGTCCCCATCACCGTGCCTTTGAGCAGAACGTTAGCCCCCTCCAGCGGTTCGGCCGTGGTCCGGTCAATCACTTTGCCCTCGATCCGACCGCCCGGTTGTTCCTGCGCCAGCAGATCCGCAGAACCCACGAAGAGCATCGAAGAGAGAATCACCAAACAAGATATCAGATTCATGGAGTTATCGGCGTTGGTGGCGGATTCCAGAAGTCGACGAAAATGTTCACCCGTGAGACGAATGTATTATCACCGACCTCGACTGACGAGGGTATCGTCACATCCGAGTCGAGATCGTACTGTCCGACCGCTCTCCAATCTCTGAAAAGACTGTCCCCAAACTGTTGTGCCACAGCAACGTATGCGTACGTCCCTGGAGGTACAAAAAACGAGTAATCGGTGGAATCGACGAAGAACGGGAGGTGTGACTCTCCGAGCTTCGGGAATACAAACGCCCTTCCAATAATAATATCTCCCACGATGGACTGCGGAGGAAAATCTCGGAACGCGACGATCCGGAGGTCCTTCAAGCTGTCCAGTGGCGGCCAGTTTCTGTAGTAAATGACCCCTCCAAAACCCGGCTCGACGGAGGGCTCTGGCTCCAAACCATGATCGCTGCACCCGAAAAACAGCAATGCACTGGAGACGGAGAGCAAGAAGTTCCTCATAGCAATCACAGAATAGCGAAACTTACGGGGAAACTCAAAGTTGGACACTGCGAGGCTAGGTGTGAGCCGTCAGGCAAAAGATTAAGTCATGAGCGCGAAGAGACGCGTTCGCTCTGCCACGCACGATACGCGCCCTTCGGAGTCTTGAACAATTCGTCTGACAACGAGACATCGCGAACCGTGACGTTGTTCTCTCGGAAAGGCTGGACAACCTCGAGGTCGGCAGCGTGCTCGATTTGCCGAGGTAGACAGAAACGTTCCAGTGGGCAAATAACGAATTCCCGAGAATGAGGATCGAAAAAAGAGCACGCAGCCGAAACAATCCGACCAGCAAGATTCCATAATGAGTGGCTGAAACTGCAGACAGACTCAGGGATAGAGTCCGCGCAATTTCGTCGCTTCCGCAACACGGTTGATTCCAACCATATTAGCGGCCACACGCATGCTTACCTTCCGCTCGAAGTGAGTCTTCAGTACGTCCTCGAAGGCATGTTTCATGATTTGTTCCAACTTCTCGAACACATTTTCCTCAGTCCAGAACATGTGCTGTTCATCCTGCACCCATTCGAAGTAGGATACCGTGACTCCACCGGCATTGCACAGGATATCGGGTATCACAAATATCCCTTTCTCCTCCAGAACTACGTCTGCTTTGGGCGTCAGAGGTCCGTTTGCCGCTTCGGCGATGATTTTGGCTCTGACCTGTCGTGCATTCTCCCCGTGAATCGCGTTTTCCAGTGCCGCCGGAATCAGCACGTCGCATTCCAGCGCGAACAACTCGGTATCGGCTATCTTCTGAGAGCCGGGGAAGCCGGCAACCGTGCCGGTATCTTGTTTATGCTGGAAAACTTTCTCGACGTCGAGCCCTTTTTCGTTGTAAATAGACCCACGGGTATCGCTGACGGCAATAACCTTGGTCCCCGCCTGATGCATCAACTTCGCTGCTACCGACCCGGCATTCCCGAATCCTTGGACTACGGCCGTCGAACCACGCGCCGACATTTTGAGGTGCTCGAATGTACTGAGGATTGTGTAATAGACACCGCGACCCGTCGCCTGGTTCCGACCGAGTGAGCCGCCGAGGCTCACCGGTTTCCCCGTGACCACGCCGAGGACCGGATACCCTTTCATCATGCTGTACGTATCCATCATCCACGACATGGTTTGGGAGTTCGTGTAGACATCAGGGGCGGGAATATCAATCTCCGGACCGATGATCGGGACGATTGAGCTGGTGTAGCGACGCGTGATGTGCTCGAGCTCCGTCATCGAGAGCTCCTTCGGGTTGCAGGTAACGCCGCCCTTGCCGCCACCGAAGGGGATGTTCACGATGGCGCATTTCCAGGTCATCCAGCATGCAAGTGCCTTCACTTCGTCGAGCGTCACGTTCGGATGATATCGAAGCCCTCCTTTCGCCGGTCCGCGCGCGGTGTTCCACTGCACACGGAAACCCTCGAATCGTCGAATGCGGCCGCCATCGAGCCGAATTGGAATGTGCACCACGAGGCATCGCTCAGGATACCGGATCATTTCCCGAATGTCTGGGTCTAACTCCAGCACGTCTGCAGCACGGTCAAAGTTCTCAATTGCAAAGTCCAGAGCTGACCGTTGGTGATTGACTACTTCAGAAACAGCAGGTTGCTTCATCGTACATCTCCTTATTGATCGTTGATATGCGGCCCCTTGTATCGTCTCTTTATTTCACGACACTTCCACTCTCGATGTCTTCCGTCACGGTGAGCACTGCAAGCTTCCCGTCCCTTCCTGTAGCCGCTAGCAGCATGCCACGTGACTCATGTCCCATCAGTTTTGCCGGCTTCAAATTCACCACAACGACTATGGCCTTCCCGATCAGGTCCTGGGAATTGTACTGTTGAGCAATACCGGCGACGATCTCGCGCTGTTCTCCACCGACATCGACGAGCAATTTCAGAAGTTTCTCTGATCTGGGGACTTTCTCGCACCGCAACACCTTTGCGACGCGCAGGTCAACTTTACTGAAATCTTCCAGCGTTATTATAGGTTTCATCGGCGACACTGGCTCCTTTGATTGATTGTCTTCGACACGTTGCAGCCTGCTCAACTTCGCGGTGATCGTTTCACTGTCGATTTTCGTAAACAGAATTTCCGTTCTACCGAGCTGATGACCCACCGGCACTGCGAGCAAACCAGCACTCTTCCAGGGTTGGTCTGTCACGCGACCATCCAGACCGAGCATGGTCCAGATTCGCTCGGTTGAGAATGGCAGCACGGGGTTCAGTAGTATGGCCAGACTGCGGATCGTCTGGATACAGATGTTCAGCGCAGTCTCGCAGCGCGTCCGCTCTTCCTTTAGTGATTTCCAGGGTTCACTATCGTTGAAGTACTTGTTTCCCGCCCTCGCAAGATTCATCACTTCCTGAACCCCGTCCCGAAATCGGAATTCATCGAAGCATTCGCCGACTCGCCTGGGAGTCTCCGATATCGCTCTCACCATCTCTTCGTCGATCTTCTGCAGGCCGTGACGAGGAGGCAGCTTGTTGCCAAAATTCCTCTCGGCAAACGTCAGCGTTCGATTGACGAAATTGCCCACGATATCGGCAAGCTCATTGTTATTTCGGGCCTGAAAGTCCTTCCAGTAGAATTCGGTATCCCGGGTCTCCGGCAGGTTCACTGCAAGTGTGTAGCGCAGAGGGTCGGGAGGAAACATCTGCAGGTAATCCTTCAGGTCGATACCCCAACCACGGCTCTTGGAGAATTTCTGGCCCTCGTAGTTGAGAAATTCGTTCGCCGGAACGTTCTCCGGATAAATGTAATGGTGGTCACTCGCATCGTTCCATGCCATCAACATCGCCGGAAAGAAGATACAGTGAAAGACGATATTATCCTTACCGATAAACGGGACGTATCTCGTTCCGTCATTGAGCCAATAATCCTGCCATTCCTCCCGCCTGCCCTGTTGGATCGCCCATTCCTTCGTGCTGGAGATATACCCGAGCACAGCTTCGAACCATACGTAGAGAACCTTTTTTTCATATCCTGAGATAGGCACCTGCACCCCCCACGTCAGGTCCCTTGTCACAGCACGATCCCTGAGTCCTTCCTTGAACCAGGACTTACAGTAGCGCAGCACATTCTCCCGCCACCGACTGCGCTCGTTCCGCTCCGCAATGTAATTCTCCAGGCGCTCCTGGTATCGTCCGAGCGGAAAGTACCAGTGCGTCGTCTCTTGCACAGTAGGCGTTTCGCCGGTGATCGTACTCTTTGGGTCTTTCAGGTCAGTCGGACTAAGATACGTTCCGCACTTTTCGCACTGATCCCCCTTGGCCTCGGAATAGCCACACTGGGGGCATGTCCCCTCCACGTACCGGTCCGGTAAGAACATTTGAGCCTTCTTGTCATAGAGCTGCTTTTCGCTCTTTTGAATCAACACACCGGACTCGTACAATTTGAGAAAGAATTCCTGTGCGGTCTGATGATGGATCGGAAGAGAGGTTCTTGAGTAGTTATCGAAGGACATTCCGAAACGAAGGAACACGTCCCGATTGACCGTGTGGTACCGATCCACCACTTCTTTGGGGGTTATCTTGTCCTGGTTCGCTGTAATCATGATGGGAACACCGTGTTCATCCGACCCACAGATAAACAGGACGTCACGTTTTTGGAGACGTTGATAGCGTACGTAGATGTCTGCGGGAAGATATGCGCCGGCGAGATGGCCTAGGTGAATATGGCCGTTGGCGTACGGAAGAGCAGCCGTGACAAGGATTCGTTGAAAACCGTTACTCGACACGCCCCTTAGCCATTCTCTATCAAACTCTTGCTAAC